>JAQUHM010000102.1 GCA_028683595.1 Geobacteraceae bacterium
TTCGACGGGACCAAGGGTCTGGTAAAGTTCCCGAACTTCACCCATCCGGTTTCATGTTTTGCCCAGTACCAGGATTCCCCCTCCCCGGAGCGAGTCGGCAAATCTTTTCAGGAGAGCTTCCTGGTGACTTCTCTCGAGATAGATAAGGACATTTCGGCAGAGGATGAGATCGCATCCCTCTAAAGGCACCGAACGAAGCAAATCCTGACAATGAAAGGAAACCATGTCCCTGATTTCGGGGACAAGGTGATATTTGCCGTCTTGAAGGGTGAAATAGCGTTTCTTTATGACAGAAGGAGCTTCATCCATGCGGTCCGGGTCATAGACAGCTTCGGCGGCAACTCGCAACACTTCCTCGTCAATGTCCACCGCGCGTATGGAAACCTTTACCTGTGACATTTCGTGATCAAAAGAACTGCGGAGGATCAGTGCGAGAGAATAGGGCTCTTCTCCGCTTGAGCAGCCGAAGCTCTGGATATCCAGGCGTCCCCGCCCTTCCTGCATGCAGCCGGAAAAGAGGGTAGGGAATATTTCATCGCGAAGCTTGTTAAAAGTGTTCTGATTCCGAAAAAATTTGCTAACATGGATGGTGAGCATTTTTATCAGTTCTGCTGGTTCGGATCTGTTCTGTAACAGTATGTCAGCATAATCGCGTGCTGATGCACACCCTACGGAACGGATCCGGGCAGAAATCCGTCGTTTTATACAGGCGTTTTTATAGCCATGCAGCTGGAATCCTCCCAGTGTTTTCAGGATGCGGCAAATCCTTTCATATACCTGATCCGGAATATCAGCAGTATCGTCCCTGAGGGGATTAAAGTTTCTTTTTACTCGTTGCATGGCTCGTTGAGGACTTTCCGGTATTGTGACAAGATTCCGTGCTGAAGAGAAGATGGGTACGACTTCCATTGCGCTCTCCGGTGCTGATTGCCGTGAGTTGCCTCGATGCCATCCTGTTCACGTTTTATTCTCATTAGTAAAGTGGTTGAATCCTTTCCTGTGGAGGAATATCTCTCTGCCATCGGGTCCGATAACTGCTAGTTTCCGTTCTGCAGTTATAATGCCGACAATCGAGGCTCGCGTACCAAGCTTGTCCAGAAGAGGGAATACCTTGGGGATTTCTTCGGGGGGGACGGTGAAGAGGAGTTCATAGTCTTCACCACCTGCGAGGGCCAGAGATAAGGCTTCTTCCGTTACCGTGGGGAAGTGTTCCCGAAAAATATCCGACAGGGGCAACGCCTCTGAAAATATTTGTGCACCTACGGAGGAAAGGTCAAGAATATGCCCCAAGTCAGCCAGCAGTCCATCGCTCAGGTCGATCATTGCCGAGGGGATGGCTGCTTCGGCCAACGCCTGGCCTTCACGGACTCTCGGTACCGGGTCAAGGTGGCGCAGTAAGGCGTTGTCCAGTCTTTTACCCTGTTGCAGGAGGCGGAGTCCGAGGGCCGAGTCGCCTATTGTTCCGGTAACGCAGACCTGGTCTCCCGGACGTGCCCCGGAACGTCGTACGAGCGAATCCGGGGACTGCTCGCCAAGAACGGTCAGGGTCAGGACAAGCGGTCCTGGCGACGAACAGGTGTCACCACCAATCAACTGGACGCCGAACTGTTCGGCCCGCTGCAGCATTCCTTTGATGCAGTTGTCCAGGAAGTCGAGGGTCATTGTCGGGGGAATTGCCAGGGAAAGTAGAAAATACCGTGGCTTGCCTCCCATTGCGGCAATGTCGGAGAGATTGACCGACACAGCCTTTTTCCCCAGGGACAGCGGGTCGCAGAACGAGAGATCGAAATGGACCCCTTCGATCAGCATGTCGGTGGTTACCAAGCTGAGAAGGCCGGGAGAGGGCGTAAAGGCGGCGGCATCATCTCCAATGCCGAGTACCACACCCTTCCCGGCAGATAATTGCCGTGCGATCCGATCAATGAGACCGAATTCTCCAAGTTTTCTCAGCTCTTTTCCTTCTGTCAAGAAACTACCTTTGGCGATGAAGGCGCCCGGCGAGCGGGTGACTTCGGCTTGCTAGGTGTGCTTCTGGAGAGGGCCGGCGCCGGTGGAAATTTTTCCAATGCCAGTTTCAGCACATCGTCAATGTTTGATGCACTAACAATTTTGATCTTTTTCAGAATATGTTTCGGGATCTCGTCCAAATCTTTCTCGTTCTGCTCAGGAATGATGATGGTTGTAATCCCGGCCCTGATGGCCGCCAACATCTTCTCTTTCAGGCCTCCGATGGGGAGAACCCTGCCGCGCAAGGTAATTTCCCCTGTCATTGCTACATCCCGACGGACCGGTATTTTTGTGAGAGCTGAAACCAGCGCCGTGGCCATGGTGATTCCCGCGGAGGGCCCGTCTTTCGGGATTGCTCCGGCAGGGACGTGTACGTGGATCTCGAGATTGGTGTAGAAGTCTTCAGGGAGAAAAAATTCTGCTGCTTTCGAACGGATGAACGAAAGGGCCGCTTGTGCCGATTCTTTCATGACGTCGCCCAATTGGCCGGTCAGCGTCAGACCTCCCTTTCCCTTCATGACGGTGGCTTCCACAAAGAGAACCTCACCTCCCACCGGTGTCCAGGCAAGCCCGGTTGCTACCCCAATCTCGTTTTTTTCCATTTCCATTTCACGGAGAAATTTCGGTGGGCCGAGGTATTTGGCTATTGAGGTTGCAGTGATCACGGTTCGTTGTTTCTTGCCTTCGGCAACTTTGCGGGCAACTTTGCGGCAAATGGAGCCTATTTCTCGCTCCAGATTTCTCAAACCTGCCTCCCGGGTATATTTGGAGATGATAGTCTTGATCGCTTCATCGGAGAAGGAAACGATATCCTCGCTAATCCCGTTTTCTCTTGTCTGACGAGGAATGAGATAGCGTTTCGCAATTTCAAGTTTTTCCTCTTCCGTATAACCGGCCAGTCTGATTACTTCCATCCTGTCGCGCAGTGCGCTCGGGACGGGATCAATCTGATTTGCCGTGGCGATAAACATTACATTGGAAAGGTTGAAGGGCAGGTTGATGTAATGATCCGAGAATGCGTGGTTCTGTTCCGGGTCGAGAATTTCGAGCAGCGCCGATGAGGGGTCGCCGCGGAAATCCGAACCGAGTTTGTCGATTTCGTCGAGCATGAACACGGGGTTATTGGATCCTCCCTGCTTCAGCCCCTGGATAATTCTGCCCGGAAGTGCTCCCACATAGGTGCGTCGATGACCGCGCATCTCCGCTTCATCCCTGACGCCGCCAAGAGAGATGCGCAGAAACTTGCGTCCCATGGCGCGGGCGATGGATTTCCCTAGTGATGTTTTTCCAACGCCCGGAGGCCCCACAAAACAGAGGATGGGCCCTTTCATTTTCTTCTTGAGTTTACGAACTGCAAGGAATTCCAGAATCCGGTCCTTGATTTTTTCCAGGTAGTAGTGGTCCTCATCAAGGATGGTACGTGCCCGTTTGATGTCGAGAACGTCCTTGGTTGATTTGCTCCAGGGAAGTTCCACCAACCAGTCCAGATAGGTGCGGAGCATGTTGGACTCGGCTGCATCAGGATGCATCTGTTCAAGTCGTCCGAGCTGCTTGAGGGCCTCCTTTTCCGCAGTTGAAGGCATTTTTGCATCTTCAATGGCTTTCCGGAGATCAGTCATCTCCTCCGACCGGGCATCGGTTTCGCCCAGCTCCTGCTGAATTGCCCGCAGTTGTTCTCGCAGGAAATATTCCCTCTGGGTCTTGCCCATTTCCTCTTTAGCGGCCGACTGGATGCGGGCCTGCATGGAAAGAAGCTCTATCTCTTTGTTAAGATACTCGCTTACTTTCTTTAATCGTTCGATCGGGTCGAATATTTCGAGGAGTTTCTGTGCCTCATCCACCTTCAGGCCGATATTGCTGGCAATGAGGTCAGCAAGGCTTCCCGGGTCTTGCATGTTTTCAAGGATGACTGTTACTTCAGAGGAGATGCTCTTTCCTAGTGAGGTAATTTTTGTAATCTGTTCTTTAATTGTCCGGAGAAATGCTTCCGTTTCCAAAGATGTCTCCGATATGACCGGCTCGACAATTCGATCGATACGTACGGAGAAAAATGGTTTCGATTCGACAAATTCGGTGATTTGAGCTTTGGCGAGTCCCTGAACGAGAATCTTTACCCGTCCGTCAGGAAGTTTGAGCATTCGCATGATCATTGCTACCGTGCCGACAGTGTAGATGTCTTCCGGCGTCGGCTCTTCATCGGCAATATCCTTCTGTGTTGCCAGGAAGATGAGTCTGTCGCGGGATAACGCCCAGTCAACTGCGCTGATGGATATTTCTCTCCCCACAAAAAGGGGAATAATCATGTAGGGATAAACAACTACATCACGCACAGGAAGCAAAGGGAGTGTTTCCGGTATTTTAAGCTCTTCCTTTTCCTGATTGTTTTCCATGGATATTCTCCTTTATTTGGCCAGTCTGTTCAGAAGCGTAATTCTTGTTCTGTCATCTTAAACAGGTAAGTATTCCTGCCTGTTTTGTCAAGTGTACACTACTTCACGAACATTCCCAAGGTTCAGTTTTATAATCTGCACGCACTGTAAGATATATCTGCTTTCGGCGTCAACCCAAAACACCGAACAGGGACGCGGGACGGTGAAGGGGAGCTTTTGACGGTGAAAAAAATCCCGATTCCCCGTGCAGGTACTGTTTCTTTAGAAGCGGATATTTAAGTGTAAATCTCCCTGGTTATCGATAATACTTTGAATTATTTTAGGAGGGTGTGTATAATCGCCTCCTCGTTTACGTATAGTTACCCAACCGCTGATCCGGGCGGGAGATGGAATAGAAAATGATGCGAGGATTCCGATGAATAAGTCTCTGGTACTAGTATTGGCCTTCCTTGCTTTCCTTTCGAGTGGTTTTGACTGGACCTTTGGTTTGTCGGGCAAATGTAACCAAGCCAAAAAAATCGTCTCTGTTCTGGAAGAAAAAAAGGACAGCGTTGAAAGGGAACAGGCTGAAAAACGAGTTTTGGACCTCTGTAGTGATGGGGCTCCTGGTTATTACGTCAAGGCTCTGCAGCGTGAGCGGGCCTCTGATCTGGACGGGGCAATTACCGAGTATCAGGAATGCCTGAAAAGTGACCCTTCATTTCCCTTTGCAAGTGGGAGACTGGGCTTTGCCTTCTATCGCAAGGGGATGCCTGACGAGGCGGCACTGGAATTGACCAAGGCTCTTGCCGCGAATAATGATCCTCTGTATCACAAAGGTCTGGCCAAAGTTTTCGCTGACAAGAAGATGTTTCCTCTGGCGCTTTATCATTATGAAGAGGCGGTGAAGGGGTTGCCGTCTGATGTTTTACTTTATGTAGGGATTGCGGATATTTACCGGAAGCAGGGTCTTTATGAAGAGTCTCGCGATGAATACCGCAAGGCTCTTGCTGTTAACGGTTCTGATGTGGACGCGCGCCTTGGGATGGCAGAGCTCAATCTCGACTTGAATCAAACGGACGAAGCTTTCGATGATTTGAAGAGACTTCAGGCAGCAAATCCGCAGAATAAGAAAATTCACCTTCTCCTTGGCCAGGCCTATGAAAGGAAAGGTAACCTGAAGACTGCGGAGTACGAGTATCTTCTGGCTGGAAGGAACCGTTCGGTTGAATTGATGGAACAGTTGCATAAGGGAAACGAGTATCTGCAGTCGGGGAACTATGTCCAGGCGATGTATGAGCTGGAGACAGCCCTCAAGGAGAAGCCGGGCGATGTCCAGACACTGAGAAAACTTGGTGACGCCTATATGGCAGCAGGACGGGATGATGAAGCAATTTCCAGCTATCGGGAAGCAAATCGCCTCAAGGGCGGAACTCCAGATCTGCACCGCAACCTGGGAGTTCTGTACGAAAGGAAAGGGCTTCTGGACGAAGCTGTTGTTGAATACCGACAGTCCCTCTCTTCTGATCCTGAAAACCCCGATACTATTCGTCTCCTGGCCGATATCTATACGCATCGCGGCAGCAATCAGCAGGCAATCGAGCTGTATCAGGATCTTATCCGGATGAAAAAGGATACTCCCAAGACCCATTTCATGCTTGCCAAGGCCTATTTGAACAACAGGGATTTCAAAGCGGCACGGAATGAATATGCCCTTGCCGTGCGCCTGGACCCCGATAATCAGGAGGCCCAGCGGGAACTGGCCGATCTGTATCGGAGAAGTTCCATGGACGACGAAGCAGAGAAACATTATAAGGAAGCGCTTCGGCTAAAAAACGATGATATGGAATCAAGGAATGCTCTTCTTGCACTGTATGTGAAGAGGAAAAAGTTTGTAGAGGTGGTTACCCTCCTGAAGGAAAATGTTGAACTTGCCCCCAATGATCCAGTCAATCATTACAAGCTGGGACTCATACATGAATTCAACAAGGATTACGACGAGGCGATACGGTCATACAAAAAATCCATTGAACTCAAGGATGACAATGCCAAGGCATTAAATGCCCTGGGGCGGGTCTATATGAAGACCGGACGGCTGGAAGAGGCGAAAGCTGTTCTTGAGGACGCAAAAAAGGCCGACCCCAAGCTTGAAGAGACGAAAGTCCTGTTGGGGAACATTCGAGACGAAATTTCACCCGAGCCTCAGGTCTATCGAAAGATGTCGTATTCCTCGGGAAAGAAAAAAAAGTCGAAACGGGATAGCTCTGTGAGGAAGGGAAAGAAGTCCAAAAAATCTTCCAAGGGTTTCTCGACAAAGAAATCTAAGAAATCTTCCAAGACTGTCGTGAAAAAGAAATCTTCCTCAGGCGGAAAAAACAAGAAATCGACTGGTGCCGCAAAAAAAACCAAAAAGACAGCCAAAGGGAATAAGAAGAAATAATTAGGTGGGAAGCGAAAGGATATTCCGAGTTACCGAAAAAGGATGTCAAACGTGACCTGATGATGAAACAGTCGCGGAGAAAGATTCGTTGTCTGTTTCTCTTTCAATAACAAAAAAGGCCGGGTAGCATACCCGGCCTTTTTTGTTGTATTCGCCCAAGAGTGTTTTCTAGGATTCTTCAGGCAAAGGAATTATCAATACCTTTGCGGTTCCCCTTCCGAAAAACCCCAGTTTTCTAGCCGCTGCTCGCGAAAGATCGATGAAAGGAAAAGATCTTTTTCGACAGCGGTCGTTGACGGTGACGTGCACCTCTTTCTGGTTGTCAAGGTTGACAATCTTGACCTTTGTCCCCAGAGGGAGGCTTTGATGCGCAGCAGTTAGTTTCTGCGGAGAATATCTGGCTCCTGATGTTGTGCGCTTACCGTGGTACTTCTTGGCGTAATAAGTAGCGATTCCCTTTTTGCCGCTTGTGCAATCCGGTTTGGAGGCGGGTTGCTCAATGCGCTCTTGGTTCTTGTCAGGCAATAATGATGCTGCTTGCAAGGGAAGTGTCTGGACCTGAAGGAGTAGCGCCTGGCTGATGACCAGCAATGCCAGTGTGCCCCTTCGGTTCAATGATGCCATCGGCACCTCCTTTTTGGGCGAGCCACTTTGTACCCCGAAAGTCATCGTGGTGTCAATAAAATTATGGTTTTGTTGTTATTAATATGTTGAAATTATTGGTTTATTTGGTGGAAGTGTAGCTCTGCATGTGATGAGGACACAAAAAGAGGGGCGATCGATGGGGGAAACAAACCCAGCTGTTCGCCTCGTGCAAACAGGAGTTCCGCCGCGCGTTCTCCTTCAGGACTAGGATCGAGGGAGTAGTCGTTGACGTAGAGGGAGATATGTGAGGAACAGACCTCCGCGCTCATTTCCTGGGAATGTGACCGGACATAGCGGAGGGTTTCGGATGGGTGGTTGCGTGCATATTCAACACTGGTGCGGACGATTGCGGAAAGTTTTCCGAGGGTGTCCGCACCAAGTGATCTCTTGGCTGCGATGCCGCCCAAAGGCAATGGCAATCCAGTTGATTTTTCCCACCATTCTCCCAGGTCGAGAATTTTGTGCAAGCCGTATGACTGGTAGGTGAAACGTGATTCGTGAATGATGAGGCCGGCATCGGCTTTCCCTTCGATTACGGCAGACATGATTTCATCGAAGGGAAGGAAAACGAGCTCTGCGATTGACGGGTCAAAGAGTTGGAGAAGAAGACAGGCGGTGGTAAATTGTCCCGGAACGGCAATCTTTTTACCCGATAGATCGCCTGGTTCAAGCACGTTTTTCGACACGACCAGCGGACCGCAGCCCCTTCCCATTGCACCTCCGGAACGCAATAGAATGTACTTCTCACGAATGTGAGCAAAGGCATGGTAGGAAACCTTGCAGATATCCAGGGCATCGTCCATTGCCAGGTGGTTGAGGGTTTCCACATCTTCCAGTTGCTCGATAAATTGAAAAGTTTTATCAGGGATGTGGCCGTGAACCAACGGGTAGAATAGAAAGGTGTCGTTCGGGCAGGGTGAATAGCCAAGAGTTAACGTTTGCATAAGCATTGATTCCTGATGAACTGTTTCAAAAAACGCTGGGAATTTGTAGCTGCCAGTCTGATGTCCCACCGTGAAATATCGCGATTTTCTACGTAGTTGCTTATCCCGCGAAGTTCCATGCAGTCAATGCCGTACCGTGCCGCAATGAGAGCAACGGCGGCACCTTCCATGTTTTCGCAGAGCCCCCCGAAGCGTTCCTGTAATTCCGCACTTCGTGCATTCGTTCCGCTACAGGTTGCAACGGTAAGGAATCTGCCGGTAGCAAGAGAAGCGATGCCAAGTTGTTCTGCAATCTGCAAGGCCGCCGTGTTTGCTCGCGAGGAAAGCGGAATTTCGTTGAAAAAGTGATTTCCGTTTTGATCCAGGAGGGGAATTCCAATGTGCTCAAGCGATCGCCAGCCCTCGTGAATTACGACACCTTCATCAGCGAAAACCTCGGTTGTTGCCAATGCAATGTCCCCGATTTCGAGCCCGCAACCTGGGTAGGCACCGGCGCAGCCGGTGGTAATGAGCAGGTCGGGCGTAAAGAGGTGTGCCACAAGGGCAGATGCGGCGGCGGCGTTTGCTGTGCCGATTCCGGTAATTGTGAAAATTATTTTAGTGGAAGTTTCTTCAGCAAAAAAGACATCCCAGGGAAGAGGTGCAGAATAACGTTGTGCATCAAATGCTTCGACAAGACCCCTTATTTCCAGCGGTGTTGCTGCAGTAACAGCGATAGTTCTCATGGTAACCATATCGTTTCTAAAGTGTTTTGTTTTGCTTTCCGATATGTACTGTACGGTGCGTTCGTTGAAAAATCGAGTACAATAGTAGCATTATTTCTTTCAAGATCAATCCATATTCGCACCTGTTGGGCTTTCGATCGTCAATTGCTGCGGGATGCGGGTTTTCTTGATACTGTTTTTTGTAAAAATGCATAGGGGCCTTGCCATTGGTCCTGTGATAACTCCAAAAAGGGAGAGCAATGGTATGAGAGTTCGTTCGTTCATTTTGTGTTTTGTTGTGCTGATTCTGTTTTGCGGATGTGGTGGGGGCGGAGGTTCATCGTCTTCCGTGCCGGTTTCGACAACAGATCCGGAGACTTCGCCCGAAACGGAGTATGTTTCCTTTTGGGCGATCGATTTTAGGCCTGAACCTCCTATATACTATTTGGTCAGTGCCTCGAAGGTGGCGGAAGGTGCGCACTGCTATGTTTATCTCCAAAAAGATCAGTCGGTTACCCAATCGGCAATTGATGCGGTAAAGGACGAATTCGATTCAAATATCTATCCCAATGTCAGGACTGCCTTTGGAAATGAGCCAAATCCCGGGGTAGACGATGATCCAAAGGCGTATATCCTGCTGCTAAACGTCCTTGATGGATATTCTTCAAGCAGTCGCAGCTACATTGCCGGTTATTTCGATACTGCCAATGAATATGTCACGACACATTCCAACAAAAAGGAAATGTTCTACATGAACATCAATCCAGCTCCCGGGATCGTGGCTGGTGATGCTGAGTTCAACGATACCCTCGCCCATGAATTCCAGCATATGATACACTGGGAGCAGAAAAACCATCTTAAAAGCCTGGTTGATGACACGTGGTTGGACGAGGCCATGTCCACCCTTGCCGGTACGTACTGTGGTTATGGGCCAAGTTGGTACAGCGTTTGGATCTATGAGCAGGATCCGTCAAACTCTTTAACCCTGTGGGCATCTACTGCGGAAGATTATGGCGTGGTTTACATGTGGGCGCAGTACTTCAAAGATCACTATACCGGCAATGGCAACATTTTCAAAATGATGATGGATCAGAGTTCCACGGGGATTACGTCGGTGAATGCGGCATTAACTGCTGCGGGTTATGGTAAAAATTTTACAGAGACTTTTAGAGACCTGTCAATTGCGGTTTATTCAGGAGACACGAAGACTTGGCCGGGGCATGCGGAATGGTCGTATACTTCTATCGATACCTGGCCCGGTGACCATGACAACTATACACTTCCCGGGTTGTTCCCGGTCAGCAGGCAAAATATTTCCGATCTGGCAACACTCCAAGCATACAGCATGAATTTCTATCAGTATACGCCTGCTACTCCTCCCTATGGTACGGTTACCTGGACGCAGGCCAATGCGTACAACGATGCCTCTTTCGTGGACTCCGGCGCTTCCGACATCACATTCGACCTTATTTCGGGTGCGCCGAATAATTACACAGCTTACGGCTATCTGATTGAGCAACAGACCGGTGGCTCTTCGGCAAGTGGCGGAACGGTTACCTACAGTTCGGTGGTACAGAACCCCTTGATGCCTGCCGATGTTGAACTTTCAGCCATCGTGGAAGGCAGGATTCCCAAATCTTCTCGGCAGATACTGTCTGAGGCCAATGAGAGCCCTATTGTGAACCGATTTGTTGCTCAAAAGGGCAAGAAATACCGTATCCACATGGACTCGTTCTTTCGCGATAGAGAAAGGGCGCTGAGAAACTCTGGTGCTCGGCCATCGTTCTGAAATGGGGTGGGTTTTCCTGGGTCTTCAAATCTAATTCTTTAGGTTCGTCACAGTAATCAGTAAGTAATTTTGTTCTTTAACAATTGAAAAGCATGAGTTCCATCAGGTAGTTATGGAAGCGCGACCAACCATTCTATCTGAGAGAGGAACCCATGCTTATCAAACA
>JAQUHM010000473.1 GCA_028683595.1 Geobacteraceae bacterium
TACCTGGTTCGTCACGGTGCAAGCCAAGTGGTGGTGCTCGACTCCACCTTCAACCTTGACGGTTCGCGGGCCAAAGCCCTTCTGCGATTACTCCGGAAGAAGGCTCCCCATGTTCACTTCCATTTCGAGGCACGTGCGGAATTGCTGGACGCGGAACAGGCCCGCCAGTTCGGAGGTATGATGTGTTCTCTGCAGATCGGCCTCCAGACTGCCGATCCCGGGGTGTCCCGCTCCGTGCGACGCCCTCTGAATCGTCGCGAGTTCACAGAGAAAATCGGACTCCTAAACCAGGAAGGAGTGGTGTTCGGTTTCGACCTGATCTTTGGTCTGCCGGGCGATAGCCTGGCGCGCTTCCGCGAGACCCTTGATTTTGCCCTCGGCCTCTATCCCAACAGTCTTGCCATCTTTCCCCTTGCAGTTCTTCCCGGCACTGTCCTGGCCTCCCGTGCAGCAGAGTTGAAGCTTCGGTATCTGCCGAATCCTCCGTATACATTCCAGTCGTCTCCAACCTTTTCAGCTGACGACCTGCTTGTGGCAAAACGGCTGGCTGACGCCTGCGATATTTTTTACAGCCGCGGCAAGTCTGTTGCGTGGTTTAACGGTATCGTTGCTGCTCTGCGGATGACCCCTGCCGTGTTTCTGGAGGCATTTTCACTTTGGCTGATGGATAAAACCGGAAATGATTCTTGTGAGAGAGACTTTCAGGACGAGGATATTTATCTGTTGCAGCGGGAATTTCTTTCCTCGATATTTGCTTCGCGGAAGGCAAAGAGATTATTACCTGCTGCATTGGATTTCGTAACGTATCACCACCACTTTGCAATGACGCTGCTTGCTGTTCCGCCCAGGCTTCCTTCCCGACGGGAGTTGACACGGGTCGAAGTTCTCAGCCACCCACTGGTCCAGGCGCCATCGACCCGGCTGGCGGCATTCAACTATGAGATTCTGGACCTGCTTGATGCGGGAGAGCCCGATCTTCCGTACATCTGCAGCAGGCTGCCTGCTTCCGGTTCTTTTGCCGCAATCTATCCTCATTCCGGTGAGGTTGCCACGGAATCACTGGCCGAACCCTACTTCCGGTTGTTGGAAAGGCTTGATGGGGCTGTGTCTGCTCGCAGTATTGCCGATGATCTGGCTATCCCCCTGGGTGAGGCACGGGAGTTCCTGGCATTTGCCGTGGCTGAGGGAATTGTTTGTCTCGCGCGACTGGCGGGACACCAGTGACTCCTGCCGGGTTGAACTGTCTGTCAGAATTCGGGAATCAGCTGAAAGGCACACATCTCGGTAGTCGTTTTGACAACGTTCTCCAAATAGGGTAGGGTTTCCCTGTGGTCGAGTTGGAACCGGTTGGCTGAGAGATGCAACGAATGTAAGTTCCAACGTAAACTTTTATTTGAATTATTTGAGTTACCTTTATTAGAATCACCACTATTTTTTGTTGTTCTGTATGAATCAGCTCCACTTGGTGCCTCTGCCGACGGATGCGCTGTCTATTGAAGAAAAGAGGGGATTATTATGTTTGCCAGGATCGAAATCGATCGATCCAGGTGCAAAGGGTGTGGTCTCTGTACCAGAGCCTGCCCGAGAATGCTTCTGGATCTGGATGTGCTTGAAGACGAGAGTTTGCAGGCGTCTGCAGTTTTGCATTGTCAGGAAAAATGTGTCGGTTGTGCCCAGTGTGCCGAGATGTGTCCCGATCTTGCCATCAGCGTTTACAGCCGGCAGAAGAATGAATTAACTGGAAGATCCAGTATTGCCTTCAAGGAATATTCCAGCATTGTGATGTCTCTGGTGGAGAAAACATCGTGCCGAGAGAACGTTCTTTCGCTTTTGAGAATACCAGCACAGCGGAAATAAAGGGTTTTTGGGTTGCCGCGGGGAAGCTCTTTCTGCATGTCGATAAAACGATTGCTGTTCAAGTACTATCGTGGAGTTGCCGGGTTATGCCTTTTCCTCTGTTCGTGAGGCAGACCTTTTCTGCAAATGCTTTTTGTGGTTCGCCACATTAAATTCTTGTAAAAAATAAATTTATCCTTACTATGTCAGAAAAATTTACTTGTGATTTTCCGGCAGGTCTGGATTGATGCCATTCTGCCAGGGAGGAGGCGCACACTATGCCACATGATCCTGCTCTAGACTCCAAAACGATCATGATAGTTGATGATGAGCTGTTTTTCAGGAAACTCCTGGGAACTATTCTCACGGAAAAAGGTTTTTCCGTGGTTGCAGAAGCTTCCGATGGTGTCGAAGCGGTCAATAAATACAGTTTGCACCGTCCCGATCTGATTATACTCGATATTTATATGCCGCAAAAAAACGGTTTTGATGCCACGCAGGATATCCTGTCCGTGAATCCTGAGGCCAAGGTGTTGATCTGTAGCGGGATGGGGTATGATGATGATGTCAAGGCCGCACTGGCGCTCGGGGCGAGGGATGTGATCCTGAAGCCATTCATCCCTCAAGAAGTTATCGAAATCGTTTCCCGGGTGTTGGCGGAGAAGTGATTCCGGGTCGGTACTATCCCTACTTTGCCGCAGTGCGCTGTGTCAGGGCGACCTTCCCACGGGATTTGAAGACCAGATTGCGTTGCATATCTATCCAAGGGGTTGGGCCATAAGGTTCGCCCCTTTTGTTTATGGCGCCGCCTGTCTGGTCTG
>JAQUHM010000103.1 GCA_028683595.1 Geobacteraceae bacterium
CAGCGGCCAAGGAAAAACAGATTGCCCGGCAGGTCGAGTTGAATTTGGAAATCAAGCGCCTGGAAACCGCACGCGCGGCGGTTATGGCGAAACTTTGAACATGAACGACGCTATGCAAAAAATAACTGCCCAAAGCCCTGAAGCCTCGTCCGCCGATATTGTGGCCGAGAATGTCGAACAACTGAAAGCTCTTTTCCCTGAGGCGGTGGTGGAGGGCAAGATCGATTTTGCGGTGCTCAAACAACTGCTCGGTGGTGTGGTGGAGGAGCGGGATGAAAAATACGGTCTCAACTGGCACGGCAAGCGGCGCGCCCGGCAACTGGCGCTGACCCCATCCACCGGCACCCTGCGCCCTTGCCCGGAAGACAGCGTTGATTGGGAGACGACCCAAAATCTGATGATCGAGGGCGATAACCTCGAAGTACTTAAACTGCTTCAGAAGTCGTATGCAGGCAAGGTCAAGCTCATCTACATCGATCCGCCCTACAACACCGGGAAAGATTTTGTCTACCCCGACAATTTTCAGGACAACATCAAAAACTATCTGGAACTGACCGGCCAGGTTTCAGGCGGGCAGAAGATCACTAGCAATACCGAGGCCAGCGGTCGTTTTCACACTGACTGGTTGAATATGATGTATCCGAGATTGAAGTTGGCGAGGAGTCTGCTTGATAATAGCGGCGTAATCCTCATGTCGATCGATGACCATGAAATTGAAAACTTACGGCGACTAAGCAATGAAATCTTTGGTGAGGAAAACCTCATCGCCAACATGGTTTGGGAAAAAGGCCGAAAGAATGATGCTAAGTTAGTTTCTGTTGGCCATGAATATCTGTTGATCTATGCCAAATCATTGGCTCACCTTCGTGAAATGAAAACTTTATGGCGTGAGGAAAAACCTGGTGCACGGGAAATTTGGGAACAATATCTGGTTCTCCGCGCCAAGCATGGAATCAACGACCGCGCTATTGAAGCCAACCTGCAACAGTGGTTTTCATCTCTCGACAAAAAACACCCTGCTAAAAAATGGAGCCGTTATAAGAGGGTGGATGCGAACGGACCTTGGCGGGACCGTGATATTTCTTGGCCAGGGGGCGGAGGACCGCGCTATGATGTCCCCCATCCCAAGACTGATTTGCCATGCAAAGTGCCAGAACGTGGATGGATTTATTCAAACCCGGAGGAAATGCAGAGCCAGATAAAACTTGGGTTGGTTGAGTTTCGTGATGACCACACAGAACCACCATTTCGGAAAGCGCATATCCGGCCGATACCTGTTGAAGTTGAAGCGGAAGAATTGCTTAAAGACGAACTGGACGAATTAACAGATGATTTTTCCGATTCCGAGGATGAGGAAACGAAAGAGGAGTTCGCCACTCAAGTAAGGGGAAGCTATTTCTACAAGCAGTCCCAAGTTGCTGTGAAATACTTGCGCAAGCTGCTTGGCGCTAAGGCTTTCAACAATCCTAAGGACCATTTTGAATTAGGCAGGCTGTTTGATTATGTAACAAAACCCGACAACACGGCTATTGTTATGGACTTTTTTGCCGGAAGTGGCAGTTCCGCCCACGCAATAATGGAGCTTAATCTTGCAGATGAGGGAAGTCGGCGTTGCATCCTTGTCCAGCTACCTGAAGCGCTTGATCCATCAGCAAAAGACCAGAAAATTACTGCAAAGTACTGCGATAAGATTGGCAAACCTCGCACCATCTCCGAGCTAACCAAAGAACGCCTCCGCCGCACCGGACAAAAGATCAAAGCCGAAAATCCTCTCTTCCCCGGCGACGTCGGCTTCCGCGTCTTCAAACTCGACTCCAGTAACATCCGCACCTGGGATCCGGACTGCGACAACCTGCAACAGTCCCTCCTTGACTCCATCGACCACATCAAACCGGGTCGCTCCGAGGCTGACCTGCTCTATGAGTTGTTGCTCAAGCTCGGTCTCGACTTGTGTGTACCCATTGAGCATCGGGACATTGCCGGCAAAACCGTCCATGCCATCGGAGGCGGAGTCCTGCTTACCTGCCTGACTGCCCAAATCGGCCGTGACGAGGTTGAACCCCTGGCGATGGGTATCATCAACTGGCACAAGGAACTGGCCCCGGTGGGCGATTCCACCTGCGTGTTCCGGGACAGTGCCTTTAATGACGATGTTGCCAAGACCAACCTAGAGGCCATCCTCAATCAGCATGGTCTAAGCAACGTGCGCAGTTTGTAGGAGGATCGCATGGCTAAAGATCTCACCAACTCAGCTGTCGACCGTCAAAACATCCTCAACAATCCTTTCGCCTTAGCCGAGATTGAAAAGGCGGCCGGCATGCAGGGTATCCCCTTTGAGGGGAAAACCGTGTTGCTTAAGGAACAGGTGGCGGAGTTTTTCGAAGTTACTGTTCGCACCATCGAAAACTACCTTGAACAGCACGCCGAGGAACTTGCCAGAAACGGTTATGAGGTGCTGAAGGGTAAGAGGCTGAAAACGTTGAAAGAAGCGATTCATGGGTTGGATGTTCCCGAAACCGATTTCGGGAACATTGCCAAGACTCCCCAATTGGGGGTTTTCGACTTCAGGGCATTCCTGAATTTGGCCATGCTGGTTTCAGAAAGCAGTCGAGCCAAAATGTTGCGGCAAGCCATCCTCGATATCGTCATTGATACTATCAATCAGCGTACAGGCGGCGGAACAAAGTATATTAATCGACGAGATGAGGATTTCCTGCAATCCCTTTTTGTCGAGGAGGACTACCGCAAACAGTTCACCAATGCCCTAAAAGACTGCGTGGCCATGGGCAATTTTAAATACGCCGTTTATACCGACAAAATTTATGTCAGCATCTTCCGTGAAAAGGCACAGGAATACCGTAAAGTGCTCAAACTGGAACAGAAAGAGTGTGTCCGTTCCACTTTTTATGCCGAAGTGTTGGATCTGATTGCTTCCTATGAATGTGGTTTCGGGGCACTACTGCAAGAAGAGTTTGCCGGCAAAGGGCACAAACTCAGTGCCTTGGAGGTTGACGCACTGTTCAAGCGCTTCGAAAGCCAGGCACACTGGAAACCCTTGATCGAAAAGGCGCGGATCAAAATGGCCAGCCGTGATCTGGCTTTCAGGGATGCTCTTCACCTTCAGCTCAAAGAGTATGTGGCTCCAGTGCAACGGGAAGACTATGAACGCTTCCTTGGAGAAAAGAGCAAGGAACTGGCGGAACGCCTGGAGGATGCCAAAGATGTCATGAAGCGCTTGAAGGAACGGGGCTGATGGCACTGGTTTATCTCACCTTGGAGCAGGCCATAGAGATCCACCGTAAAACGGTTGAGATAAGTGGTGGCGGAGCGCTCGGCCATCTGGAACTGGGAAAACTGGACAGTGTGCTCGATCATATCCAAAACGACGACTATTACCCGAGCTTCGAGGATAAGTTGACCCATCTGTTTTTCTGTGCCTGCAAATTTCATTGTTTCCAGGACGGTAACAAACGAATCGCCATTACTCTCTGCGCCCAAATGCTCCTGTTGAATGGCTATTTATATTGCGCGGGCAACTTTATCCGGGAAATGGAGAACATCTGTTATCACGTCGCTGCCGGCAATATCGATAGGGACTTGCTGCATGAGGTGATTACCGCTCATCTGGCGGATGACTCGGACAATGAAGAGCTCAAACTGAGAATCTTGCACGCAATCTCGATGAATGGGTTGAGCTAAGTTGGCCATGTTGCTTTCCGCCAAGCGCCCCCATGAACAGAAGGCTCACAAGGTACGTAACCTGTTGCAATCCCTTCGCCGGGGTGGCGTTATTCGGAATGCGGGGTCAAACAAAGCGCCTGAATGGGTGCTGGCAGGATAGGAGCATTTTATTGCTACACTATCACCATTGGTGATTGGTTAGCTGATACCTTAGCCATAACATTTCCATAACCATTCAAAATTTTTAGATATTTTATTACTAACTCAGCGGATAGATTGGTATGAAGCTGCATTTTGAACCAAACCTGGATTATCAGATAGCTGCCGTTGATGCGGTCTGCGACCTGTTTCGCGGGCAGGAGATATGCCGGACGGAGTTCACGGTGACCAAGGGCGCTCTGGGGGGGGGGCGTTCTTGCCCATGGCCGGCCTAGAAAATGATCTCGGTATAGGCAACCGGCTAACTCTGCTCGACGATGAGCTGCTGCAGAACCTGCACGACATCCAACTGCGCAACGGATTGCCGCCTTCGGGGTCGCTCACTTCAGGTGACTTTACCGTCGAAATGGAGACCGGCACGGGCAAAACCTATGTGTACCTGCGCACGATCTTTGAATTGAACAAACGCTACGGATTCAACAAGTTCGTCATTGTCGTGCCTTCGATAGCCATCAAAGAGGGGGTGTACAAGTCTCTGCAAATCACTGAGGAGCATTTCAAAGGGTTGTTCGCCGGAGTGCCCTTTGATTTCTTTCTCTATGATTCCAGCAAGCTTGGCCAGGTCCGTAACTTTGCCACCAGCCCGCAGGTTCAGATCATGGTGGTCACGGTTGGCGCCATCAACAAAAAAGACGTCAATAATCTCTACAAGGACAGTGAGAAAACCGGTGGTGAAAAGCCTATCGACCTGATTAGGGCGACCAGGCCCATTGTTATTGTCGATGAACCGCAGAGTGTTGACGGTGGCCTTTCCGGTGCGGGAAAAACCGCTTTGTCAGCCATGGATCCTCTCTGCACCCTGCGCTATTCCGCAACCCATGTGGATAAGCACCATATGGTCTACCGGCTTGATGCGGTGGACGCTTATGAACGGCGACTGGTCAAGCAGATCGAGGTCGATTCAGCCACGGTGGAGGATGCCCATAACAAACCCTTTGTTCGCTTGATCAAGGTTGAGAACAAGCGCGGCATCATTTCAGCCCGTGTTGAGCTGGATGTCGAAACCGCCAGTGGCGTGCAGCGCCGTGAGGTGAGCGTGCAAGATGTTGATAATCTGTAACAAACAACAAAACGCCCCCTGTATACCGATTGTCGCATCGGCGAAATCCGGGTTGAGAAAGGCAACCAGTTTTTGGAACTGCGGGTGCCCGGGGGTGAGATGTTTCTCAAGCCTGGGGAGGCTTGGGGAGACGTGGATTCTCTGGCCCTGCAACGGGAAATGATCCGTCGCACAATCCGTCAGCATTTGGACAAGGAAAAACGGCTACGCCCACAAGGGATCAAGGTTTTGTCGCTTTTCTTCATCGATGCAGTGGATAAATACCGCAGCCACGATGCCGACGGGCAACCAATGAAGGGGGTGTATGCCCAACTCTTTGAGGAAGAATACCGTCGAGCCGCTAAGCATCCCGATTACACCACCCTGTTCAAAGAGGTCGATCTAACGCATGTGGCCGAAGATGTGCACAACGGTTACTTCTCCATCGACAAAAAAGACGGCTGGACCGACACCGCAGAGAACAACCAAGGCAACCGCGACAATGCCGAACGGGCCTATAACCTGATTATGAAGGAGAAGGAGAAACTGCTCTCCTTCGACACGCCACTCAAATTTATCTTCTCCCATTCGGCCCTGCGTGAAGGGTGGGATAATCCGAATGTCTTTCAAATATGCGCCCTGCGGGAGATGGGAACCGAACGCGAACGTCGCCAGACCATCGGCCGCGGCCTCCGTCTATGTGTAAACCAGGAGGGCCAGCGCGTACGGGGATTCGAGGTGAACACCCTGACGGTCATCGCCACCGAAGGCTACCAGCAGTTTGCCGAGAACCTCCAGAAGGAGATCGAGGCGGATACCGGCATCCGTTTCGGCATTGTCGAGGATCATCAGTTTGCGGGCGTAAGCATTGCCGGCCCGGAAGGAAATATTGTTCCGCTGGGTTTCGAGCAGTCGAAGACGTTATGTGCCCATCTGAAAGAGTGTGGCTATATCGATAAGAAGGGCCGAGTACGGGACTCCCTGAAAAAGGTACTCAAAGAAGGAAGCCTGATTCTTCCGGAAGCCTTTGCTGTCCAGCATGACCAAATTGCGGCCATTCTCAAGAAGCTCGCCGGCCGCCTGGAGATAAAGGACGCCAACGAGAGGCGGCAGGTACGACCCCGTCAGGTTATTCTCCAAAGCCCCGAATTTAAAGCTCTGTGGGACCGTATCAAATACAAGACGACCTATCGGGTGCAGTTTGACAACGAGAAGCTGGTGGAAAGCTGCATCAAAGCCCTTCGAGATGCCCCGCCCATATCAAGGCCTCGGCTGCAGTGGCGCAAGGTGGACATCGCCATCGGCAAAGCGGGTGTTGAAGCGACAGAACAGAAAGGTGCAGCAACCGTGATGCTCGAAGAAACGGATATTGAATTACCGGACCTGCTGACCGATCTCCAGGATAGAACGCAATTAACCCGGCGAACCATTCACCGTATTTTGACCGACAGCCTGCGGCTCGATGATTTCACGCGCAATCCCCAACAGTTTATCGAACTTGCCGCCGATGCCATCAATCGATGCAAGCGTCTCGCCGTGGTAGACGGCATCAAATATCACAAATTGGGAAACGAGCATTTCTTTGCTCAGGAACTTTTTGAGCAAGAGGATCTGACCGGTTATCTCAAGAATCTGCTGGAAGTCGAGAAATCGGTTTATGAGCAGGTCATCTATGACTCCGGCACGGAGGCCAGTTTCGCGGACCAACTGGAGAAGAACAGCTCGGTTAAAGTGTATACCAAGCTCCCTGGCTGGTTCACGGTGCCAACGCCGCTTGGGGGCTACAATCCGGACTGGGCGGTTTTGATCGAGGATGAAGGCGCGGAACGGCTCTATTTTGTTGTGGAAACCAAGGGCGGGCTGTTCGCCGATGCGCTACGTGACAAAGAAAAGGCAAAGGTCGACTGCGGCAAAGCCCACTTCAAAGCACTTGCGACAGGAGAAAAACCGGCTAGATATGTTGTGGCGCGGACGTTGAATGATGTGCTGAACTTTCTTTGATTTTTATCGACAAGAAGGGGGACTGGTCTGCTTAAGGAGGTCGGATCTAAAATCTGAAGAGAGTCTTCAAGTTTTATGGATTGTATGAGTCAACCTGTAAGTCGCAATAAATTGGAACAATATTGACTCGGCTCAATAAATCGTGGTCTGGCGCCAAATTATCTATTGATGTTCGCACCATTCCCGCCAGTGATGGCTACGTTGGTAAAAAAGAAAGCACAGGCTATGAGTATGAGAAAACTGAACGAAGCGGTGCTCCAGGTGGGCGATATCATATTGACGACAACTACGGATGTTGTGAGCAAAGGTATCCGCAAGGTGACCAAAAGTGACATCTCCCATGCCCTCGTCTATGTAGAATCGCATTCCGTCATTGATGCTACGGGCGATGGTGTACATTCACGGAACACGCAACGCTTATATTGGGAGGATGCATGCGCTGTGCATGTTCTTAGGTTAATAGAAGAACTAAGTGCGCCCCAGACCCGAAGCATCGTGAACTATGTTCGGGGAAAAATCGGCACGCGGTACTCGAAAACGGAGGCTGCCAGATCGGTAATTGGGGGAAAGAGGCATCCAAATAGGAGGCAATTTTGCTCGCGCCTGGTATCACAGGCGTATGCTAGCGCTGGCATCAATTTGGTTGAATCACCCGACTACTGCACCCCCGAGCAGTTGAAAAGCAGCCCTCGATTGCGCGCTGTACACGATGCTGTTCAAAACATCGACAACGAAGAAATTAAGATTTGGCAGGGAATTCACGACACCCCGCAAAGCATGCGCGATGCGACCAACGCTCTATTATCTGGAGCGCGCATTAAGAACGCAGAAATAGAAAATATTAGCGACATTGATCACCATCTGCAGATGACGCCCAGTGATGACTTGTATTTTTCTGACCTCTATGAAAGATCTGGTTACCTCAATGTCTGGGTCGCTGAATATGAAAAAAACCGTTGGCAATATGACTTAAAAGCGATGATAGACGCGCCGTTGACTAATGAGTCAAAAAGACAGTATTGTGAAAATTTGCTAGGAGACGATGAAGAAGGATTGGTTCGCTTTGAGGTCAATCGGGCGGGATACACTTTGCTTGTTGAAGAATTTCCCTTGGAAACGTTTCACCTGCTCAAAACCTTGTACAAAAAGCTAGTCGAGATGCACGTGAAACGTCGACAAACAGCAGCACAGTGGCTGAGTCATCAATATTCAACGGAGTTGACCGCAAAAAATTCCGCTGTTCTGTTTACACCCCATACTTCGGAATGGTTTACTGCGCTGGCAGCATGGAATCCGCAACAAGCAGCTCACACACGTTCGATTTTACAAGAGTCGAAAAACCATTACGTTTGTTCCGTATGCGGGGATGAGCCAACACGAGACTACCGCTTAGTCGGACCAGGAATTCCCCATGGTGCTATATGTACCCTTAGGCTTTGCAACGATTGTTGGCGCATACGAGCCAGTATGTATGGAGAGTCTCTGGCCTTGTTAACGTGACTAATGGATGGGAGCTGTACAGTGAGAACCAACAAGGAAGTTGGAACAGGCCGGTAAACGCTATGCCTGTATAAGTCGTCAAGACTTCTCCTGTAGGTCATGACTGTTCGATGAGTGATTCTTGGGACACCATTCTAAATTTTAACGATAACATCCTGCGGACAAGCCGCAGATGTTGCGTTATGTGAAGGAGAACAATGGAAGCATCACAATTCTGGCAAAATTTCGAATTAGGAAAAGAAATTGAGATTGCTTGTGGCTTCACTTATGACGGGCTGAGAAATTTGCACGAAATGGAGACGTTGACCTATGAGGCAGAAATTTTCGGTGTTCTGTATAATATATCTGTTGGTCTTGAAAGGCTTATCAAGGTAGCCGTAATATTGATCGAATACAACGACAATACCGACTCATCCGTTTTCGAAAAAAGCTTAATAACACATAATCATCTCGATCTATTTAATAGAGTAAAAAAACATCATAAAATATCTTTTGGGAAGGTGCATATCGAATTACTATCACTTCTTGGAGATTTCTATAAAACATGCCGTTATGACAGATATAGTATTGATAGCGTTTTTGATCTTTCAAAAGAGAAAAAATCACTATTATCATTTCTAAAAAAATATTTGAATATAGAAATTGAAGAAAAATATCCATTCGGTGTCGTCATGAATGAATGGAGAGTAAAAGTATTTATTGGAAAAACTGTTGGAAAGATAATTGAAGAGATATATAAAATAATAAAATCAGCCACTAGTGATAAAAATATATATACCCACGAAATACGCTACTACACTAAAGCATACAAATTAATCTATGGGAAACAGTATAATTTTGAGGAGGAAAGCGTGTTATGGAAAGAACTTCTAATTTTTCTCATCAATACAAAGGAAGAATCTTCTTATCTTAAATTCATGAAAAATATCGAACCTCTAGGTTTTGACATAGGTTTAATCTCTAATTACCTCCAAAGCTTTGAGAGTAATATAAAAAAAATTCAAGTAACTGAAGAACTAGAATCCCTTTACGAAGATATAGAGAAAAAACACGATCGCCTCCAAATGATAAATCTTATAGGCGACAGTGGTGTTTATTTTGACGACCTAGAAGATTAATTCACCGTTAGCTGAGTTCATATATCTCCTGTTTACCTGGAACTGAACGAAGCAGGGTGCCACCTTTTTTTCATTACGCACACTGTGCCCCTGACGGTCTTCGTCCAAAATTGCAATTGTACTTTTGGTATCTTGCCGCAATCCGGTGAAAGCTCCCCATGACATGCCGTACCCCGTTAATTGCGTGAAGCCGCTCCTCGGGTTGATCATCTAAATCCTGCCGGGTTAAATCCTGCAACTGCCTGTAGATAATATGTTGGCGAGTTTTTTCGTCCTCCTCGCGTCATCGGGAATAACAAACCCGTCTTTTTGCAAAAGGTTCACTCAAAAAAACAATTCCGCCCCCAAAACGTCGTCCTCGTATTTTTTTCGAAAACGAATTTAATATTTCTGGCCTAAAAAAAAACCATGTACAATCAGGCCAACTCCTTGATGGCTTTTTGAGAAAATCAGCGAGGCAATCGTAGGCTCCCGCTCTTCAGCAGACAAGGGCGACAATTTTATTTTAAATATTATTATCAGAGGAGATTCACATGAAGAAATTGGCTGTTGCATGTTTGGCACTTTTTGTCATGCTCTGCTCGCTGGGGATAGGGCAGGCGTATGAAGGGGATTGGCGCGGAAGCATTCGCCATAGGATTCAAAAAGCCCATTATAGAATCGAGCGTGGCATTGAAAATGGCAGTTTAACCAGACGGGAAGCAAGAGGCCTTTCAGAGGAGTTGAACGGCATCTTATATAAAATTGACCGCATGAAACGAGATGGCTATTTAGATCCAAGAGAAAGAGATATCATTGATAGAAATCTTTACCGGCTGGAAAGAGATATCACCAGAGAGAAACGGGACGATGATTATCGTCATCGCTCGAACCATGGTCACTATTAGTGCAAGAGTAATGGCTACCGTTGCGGTAAGTTTATATTAGGCGGACTCAACTCGAAAAAACTTTTTTTGATTAACTATACGCAAAGGGAATGCAAATCGGGGAGGCGTTCCCGATACAAATGATTTTATCACTGCCTCCTGAACCCAAAAAGCCGTAACCACTGTTCATGGTTACGGCTTTTGAATTTTTTGGCGGAGAAGCAGGGACACGGTGTTCTCCGTCACTTCCAGAGGTAACCTACCGGTATTTCAACCTTTACCAATAGCTCTATGTATCGAGTGGCACACCTAATTGGCACACCTGATGGCACACCAATTTTGACACCTCCATGTGTCAGGAGAGCTGTGTGCAGCAAGGCCCTGTTACCATCGGCTTCAGCCTGGAGAACACCACTCTCCCGGCACTGACCTTAACAGCTCCTGGCAACACCATATATCAACAAACCTTCCCGTACAAGGATCTGACAACCCTTTAATTTAGAATCCGAGTAAAGTGGACCCTTAGGTCAAGACAAATATCCCTTGAGTTTAAGCTGTGCATTCAATTTCAATCGCAGCTGCACGGCGCTGCCCCGATTGTGTCTTTGCCGAGTGGTGGTTCGAGTTGGAGGGAT
>JAQUHM010000104.1 GCA_028683595.1 Geobacteraceae bacterium
CCCTCAATAATTTTTCGCAGATTTCTTGCCATTTGTTTCTGTGGCGCTTTCTTGTTTT
Source organism: Geobacteraceae bacterium (assembly GCA_028683595.1). GTDB lineage: Bacteria > Desulfobacterota > Desulfuromonadia > Geobacterales > Geobacteraceae > RPRC01. The sequence continues at coordinate 59 of JAQUHM010000104.1, forward strand.
GACAAAATCACCAATGGATAGCTTGTCGGTTTCCTTTTCAAGGAGGAGCGGTAACCTTTGCATGATGAAAGATTGCGTGACTCCCAAAGTACTGGCCATATCCGTATCGTCATTCCGAAACAAGTTCATAAGTTTCTGATCCCACAAATCACCGGTTGCAACGATTTTGTTAAACCGGGTACGGTTTCTTTCAGATAAATCGGGACCGAAGCGCTCATACTGGAACTCACACTCACATTTAAAAGTCCCGGTCACCATGTTTGTACTTGTTTTGAGCTTGGAGATGGAGCAGTTATTTACTACCGGCTGTAAATAGTGGTCTGCAACTTTGTTGAGGCAAGGCCATGGACCTTTACCGAAAGGTTTGACAGCTTCAAATTTGTCCCAAAGTATTTCTTTGGAATCAATTTCGAAAAACCGCATCATAAGAAGGTGAATGATGGGTCGGTGTTCCCGGAAACCTGCTAGGAAAAACCTTGCAAGCCAATCTGAAGTGAAGTTTCCATCGTAAACGTCGAATATTTCAATCGGGAATTTTTCTCTGAAAAGATTTTCAAACCTTCTTTGCAGTTCACTTTTCTTTAACAACCCAGTATTACTACATATAAGGCCCATCTTTTCCAAATGATGATGATAACGATATTGGAGAATTGTCGGGTGACAAGGGATGCCGCCACTATAATTTCCGTTGATAAGCCAATTAACTTCCTTAGCAAGCCAATCATGAAACTTGGCATCAGATGCGAACTCTGATTGAGTAGAAGAAGTATCTGAAAGCGACTTTGAACCTAGTGGAATGAGAGGATGATGTGGGCCAATTGACTTAATTGCGATTTTGGAGTTGATAAGCCAGGTTTCATGCCGATGACAGCGCAGAATACCGAGTACCTGGTGGCTGCGATGCCAGTATGGTTCGCCGTAGGTGAGTTCATCCGATTCATAGCATTTCGGGCAGAAATGAAGCGTTTGATGCAGATCTTTCCGTTTGCGAATATTGTAAGCAATAGACATCACACGAGCTTTCATTTCCTCATCGTACGCATCCAGATTTGCAGTATCCAGCCACTCAGGAGCAATAAACGGTTTGTGATAGGGCAGCATTGTGTGTTCCTGAACAAAGCTGGCCGGAGTAAGCGCTGATTCTGATGGAAGTCGATCGACTAAGTCTGTTAGGCGTGAGGGCAAATCATCCAATGTTACGTTGGGCGCCCCGAAGAGATCTTGCAAGGTTTGCGAGATACTGATGTTGCAGCTGCGCGTGTGGTAACGGGCGAAGACGCTATATAGGAGCTCATCTGGATACGGAGTTGGGAAATATGCCATCTGTCTAACCATAAATTGCCTCCATGAATTCGGTCGCGGGTTTGATGTACCCGGCCTTCCTCAAGGCTTCAAACACTGGTTGCCTGTTTTTTTTGGCCACAGCGCAAATTTGCCGCAGGTCCCCACTAATGGAGGGATTCACTGATGTTATTGGCTTTTTTATTTTCACTTCTCTCATCACCTCAGGCGTCAGCGCTTTCTCTTGCTCAATGATCTTTTCCGAATGTTCTTCCACCTCGAGTGCCAGACGGAATGCTTCGGCAGTAGCCTTTTTAAGGTCTGTCTCGTGCGCAAATCGAGCAGCGGCAGTACTGGCACATTTGATCGCGAATTCGCGCCGATGACCCGCACAAATCAGCAGTGATGCGATCCTACCGACTGGCGATTCCAACATATCTTCCTTGCTGGCTGTGGCTGCATTTTGCTGGTTTTCCAGAGTATTCAGGGTGCCGGAAAGGATTACCTTTTTTGCGCATGTCCTGAAATACTCCGTGAGATCTCGGTTTTCGATTCTGACGTCGTCAACGTCTTTCAGAGCTTCAATGTCATTTCGGCTCAATGCAGTCAGAATCGGTTTGACAGCGTTGAGGGATTCATTTGCTACTGTCCTTATAAGGTTGCCTGTAATTCGTTCGTCTTTCGCCCCAATTACGCGCCATTGAGACAACATATATAGCTTCACAGCTATATCGGCGATCCCTTGGCACTCCTCGAACATTACATCCATAAGATTATTTGTGAGCGGGGTGGGAATGTTTGTGTACTGGTATTTCCAGAGCTTTGACAGGAATCGCTTCCAGCACATATCCTTGGCGAAATTCTTTACAATCATATCTCCCTGCCCGGCAAGACGACGGGATGACGCAAAACTTTCGGAAAAGAGCTTGAATGCTTTAAGCGTTCCTACAAGGATAACCGGCACTTTAAAGGTATTGGTCAGCTGCTCGAAGAACCTGAGCATTCCCTTGGGGTCGATATCTTTACGACATACAAGTCGCTGGATTTCGTCGATTATCAAAGCCCCGATTCCGAGTGATGCCGCAAGCATAGCCATTTTCTGCAGCATTATCGTGATAGTGCTATTGCTTTTCCTGACATGATACTTTTCAGCGTAATTCGTTCCGAGAATTGTATCCACCATGTCGAAGAAGCTTATGCACAACCCTCCCAGGGTAGCGTCGAAAGGGCAGTCGAGCTTGAGCCAAACAAGCTGTTTTTGTAAAAAAATCTCGCCGTTGTATTTTTCATGGACAATCACTTGGGGGTACAGTCCAAGAACACTCTCGACCATAAGCGATTTCCCAACTCCACTGGGGCCAATTATTCCAAAACCGACCGATGATGTCCGCGTCAGTGGCATTCCATTACTGAAATCATGAGAGGGAAATCCTGAGCGAATCTGCCTTATGTATTGCGCTGTTAGCGGGTTGCGTTCACAGTACCCACTTCTAAGCATCCCGGAAAACCTCCGTTCGATCTCAATACAGTCGGGCATGACGAAGACGCATTTAGAAATGTTGTTAACACACTCCAAGCGGTCGAGGGCTGGTTTCCTTCTTTCATCTTCGTCATAATAAGGCTCAAGGCTAAGGCGCTTGCATACTTCCGCTGTTTCCCATCTGGGAGGAAGCGCCTCAATGTAGCAGTTGTGGCGGTAGAGATGGTTGGTGGATTCTCGGTAGGTGGCGTTCTCGGTGTTGCCTATCAGAGGGCGAGTGCTGCGGTAATGATCTATATTCATGCCAGTTCCCCTCTCTTGACCAATAACGGTCAAGCTGACTTCACTGCACGAAATGATAAAAGGTCACTTTGCAGCGTTTACTGGTCTTCTTCGTCCATTTCCGCCTTATCGATTTCACCAAGGTACCTATCAGAGGATGGAATAATTACCGGGAACTCATTGCCGCCGGCGAACGGCAATAGCTTGCCGGGTCCCGATACGTCACCTTTAGGTCTCAGATCCCATTTTTCTTCCTCACGCCGATGATCGCGCGCGGCAGTGCGATTTTTTTTGATATTCTGTAGACGTTGGCTGTTGCTTATATTTTTCGGGTTGGCTTCTTTCGTTGACTTTATTGCGTTGTCGATAATTTGTTGCTTGAACGTGTTAAAATCCGCTGTGCTCTGTTGGGCAGTCGACCGGTATAGCTGGGATTTCAGGTTTTCAACCCCATAATACTCCTGGACGTCTTCCAGGTAACAATCGTTGAAGCGTTCGTTAGAATCACACTTGTCAACCAGTCGGCTACAGGGTTCGGCGGTGCCATCAGCCAGAATCACGTTTATGGTATCGATATTGCGGGGGTCGTGGCAGACTTGGATGTCCCAGTTCCCTTTCCTGCGGGCGCGCTGATACCATTGTTCATCAAGGGCACGTTGACATCCGTAAAACATGCCATTGGCTCTGATTCCCTGTTCAGTAACCTTTCCCGTTATCTTGGGCATGAGTGCAAGCATGACTGCCTGTGGAGATTTTTGCCGCAGATGGCCGGACCTGTTCACTATGCCCCAGTTCCATAATTCAATGGGGATAGGCTCCACCCCGTCGCGGATCATATCCTTGCCCATGGGATAACGTTTTGTGTCGATACGGTGCGAGAGGTTGTATTCCAGGACATCGTAGATCAGTATCTGCATGAATTCTTTAAGGTCAAGTTTGGCGTCTAGAGCGCAATTTCTTTCACCTGGTTCCCGCTTCCGGACGGTTCCAGGCAGCCATTTGACCGTCTTTTGATTCACTCTTCCAAATTGCCTTTCAACTATACCTTTGAAGTCTCCTCGGTAAGGGGGGCAATTCGCTACGGTTATGTCCAGTGACGAAACAAGTCCATCTGAATTGTCGCAAAGAAGTTCTCCTCTGTCGGCAGTGTATTGACATGGAAGATAGCAGCAAGGCCAGGCTTCACAAGTTATTGCAATGTCATATTTGGCGCAAAAGCTTACCTTGTCAGTCATTGCGTTGGACAGTGCCATCATGGCCATGATCCAGTTAGGGCCCTCAAGGCCGACATGTATACCAGTGATCAAGCGGCTAAATACGTCAATGCAGAAATATATCACCGGTCTGCCGATCAGCCAGTTTCTATCGAGAGACCATACCAAATATACATCACCAATGGTGGCATCGATCTGGTAAATCGCACCCGGCCCGAATGCAAGCGAAGTTGAATTACCGAGCAATGGGCGACAGGTGAGTTCATACTTGCGTTGGCCTTCTCGAGATTTAATCGATTTCACAAGATCTTTTTCTTTTCTGTACCAATAGTCAAATTGATCATAAGTCGGGAGCGTGTGGGCAGGTGGCAGAATTTTTGCGCCATTGGCATGGTGGCCAATATTGAAGAAATCTTCCTTCATTTTCTGGTAAGTTGAGGTAAGGGTTCGACATTTCCGGGTGTTGTAAAGCGTTCTGATCGCAACGGAGAAAACCTTTCTAATTTCTTCGTCGACGTTTACACCCGCCATTTCCGGAAAGCTTCTTGCCTGAAGCGAAGGACGTCCACGCTTTATGGGTTTGTTGCTTTCATGTTCGAATTTAACTCTTCGTAGTTTTCCAGGTGCTCCACACTTTTGGTACATCGGTAAGAGAGCATTCCTGATCATTCCTCTTATCCAGAAATTTCGCAAATGCTTGTAAATTGTAGAAACTGAACAAGTCTTTTCTTTTGCTATCTTCCTCACCGCCGGCCCACGGTAGTTTTCGTAATAAATGAAAGGTACATCCATTGCCAAAACCTTGATAATCTCCCAGGCTCTGTCTCGTTCTTCACGATGCTTTGCCAGGAAATTCGGGGCTGGGCTGGCTAGTATAGAATATGGGTCAATCGGTCTAAGTATTGCGATTCCTTCAGACATTCCTTTTTCGATCTCTGCTTTCATGCGAAAGAAAGGCAAAGCTTTCAGATCATCTAACGAAATTACGATTATACTTTCTCCGCTATGCTCCACCCAGAGCACCCGTTCCATCAAGGTGTTATCATTTTCAGCGATCCATTCGATGATGGAATTGATAATAATCTTACTCATTGGAAACCTTCTCTTTCCAGATATTCGCTCTATCTAGAAGAACCAAGGGCTGCGACGGGATAATCCTTTTCATCATGTCTACTTGCCAAATGCGTGCAGCAATGAAATATCTAATAAGTGACAATCCGTTCCCGGCCTTAAGGCCTAGACGAGAATCGCTCTCCTTTCCAACTTGTGCCAATGACCATGTCGGGTTAGACGAGAGAATTGAGTGCAGAGCATTTTCATAGTAGCTGACGTCGCTAATATCGATCCCGGGTAGATCCCGAAGATGGATGCCCTGTCGCACCCACTTGAGATTGCCGACCAATGCTTCCGGGATATCCCCTTCAGTTACTATGCCCCAGTCAATACCCTGTTCAGCCCAATAAGACCTTTCAATCTCAAACTTTTCAATTGTTCTACAATCATTCAGGTCCGCAGCGTATTTGAGGGTGCGGGCAAAGCTCACGATGCGGTTCCCGGTCCGTATGTCGATCATAAGGTCCGTTGTAATAACAACAGGTTGTTCATTCACCCGAGGGTGTTTTATTGAGAGCCGTTCGGCAATTTTCAATGTTTCTTCAAGTGGTAGTGGAAACTGTTCGCGAACGTCCACTACCTGCTTTGACCAATCAAGAATCAGTAGATAGTTATATTCAAGCGTGGAAAGTAAATGCTGGATCCGCTCCGTATGCCAACCTTTGGTTCTGTGGGAAAGTCCCTTCGACGGGACTTCACGAACCTTGAGAAACGGCTGGTAGCTGGTTCCGTGACCTTGACCTCGTCCCTGTTTCAGTTTGCTTGCGGTACTACTTATTTTGCGTCGCGGCATAATACTTCCTTTATGGGCGCCCTATTCAAACCCGCAGCGTATGTATGGTATTTTGACGAATGAGATCCGACAGTTCCTATATTTATGAGAAAACTACCTCACAAAAACAAACGACCCCCCCTTTTTTCACGAGCCCAAAGACATAATAAGTCGACTCTTATTGCTTGCAAGACAGTAGACCTGCTCCCATTGCTCGGCATTCAAAGATTTTTCGGGGTTTTCGGGATTCAGGTGTATTTGGAACCAGTGATAGGTCAATAAGGGGAACAGCCCACGAACATCGATTACTTTGCCAGGGAAAGTTGTGAGAAATTTAAATGTATATACAGAAGCGATGTGGCAATAATTCTGCAAATTATTGGAAAGGGTGAAATGAAGTGATTGGGATAGGGGGTGGGTGTTCAAAAACATATTCGAAAAGAATACCTGAAACTGGCTTGTCATCATTTGTGACCTCGCGTTTCGGCTTCATCAGACCCGAATTTTCAGAAATTAGGATGTTTTCTCCTCCAGTATGTGATATTTTTTAAATATCAAATTAATGCTCAGTCTAAGATTTCAGCGAGCCTCCAGTAAAATAATGATCTTGGATATTTTGATTTTTGCATGGTCCACAAATAACTTTTTGTGGGCAAACAGATTCTGTTATTTTTGAAGAAAACATAATAATAGCCTATTTACTTGGTAATTCAGGCCTTTTGTGTTAACATTCTGCCAATCTTTAATTGAACTTTAGCACATAGAATGTGTAAGGTCAACAAAATGTTCACTATGAATAATTTCCCAGAGATAATTGAACGAATAAAAATTGTTTGCTCCTGCCAAACCGAGGGTGATGTTGCAAAAGCTATCGGAATTTCGAAGAACGCTCTTTCAAATCACAAGTCTCGAGGCAGCTTGCCCTTCGAGGCATTGTTCACATTTTGTGTGTCTAACAATATTTCTGCCGACTGGTTGTTTATGGGCATGGGATCTCCTTCTAAAGATAAAGAGGATGAGGTGTCTCCATGCCAACATGAAAAACCCGTTTCTGCCAATCTCTTGGAATTACCCTACGTCAGAAATGATTATCACCCAGGGGGTAGCGCCCAGAATTTCGTCATCAGCAGTGATTGGGTGAAGAAAGTTTTGGATGCCGATCCTGAAAACCTGAAGATGCTGACAATATTCGATGATTCCATGGAGCCTACCTTGGAAAATGGTGACCAGGTAATTCTCGACTGCAAATATGCCAATAACGGAAAGACTTTTCCTGATGGAATATATGCGCTCAATATTGACGGCCAACTTCTTGTCAAGCGTCTACAGAAACTCCCGAAAGGGGTTTTGCGGATCGTGAGTGACAACAGCGCCTATGAACCATTTCAGATGAATTTGGATAATAATTCTGATGTGATCAACGTGGTGGGAAGAGTGGTGTGGATTGGTAAGATCAGTTGAGTTAAGAACAATCGCTGAGGTAACCATAGTTTGTCATTCGTTTAAAAGCTAACGTAATTCAAGTGTTATATCCTTGCCCGGATAAGGTCTCCTTCTTTTCTGTGCAATAAAATATCCAACAAAATTTCGTTACCATTACTTCTTTCCTTGTAAAATTCCCACTCAAACATCCAACCCAGCCCCGTTTTTCCGCAGCCACTCCTTCCGCTCGCGGTAATTGGGGATAATTTTATCTACCTCATTCCAGAAGGCGTCAGTATGGTCCAAGTGATGAAAATGGCAAAGTTCGTGGACCACGATGTAGTCTATTATCGTTTGCGGAGCCATCATGCATTTCCAGTGAAAGGCAAGGTTGCCGTTCGGTGAACACGAAGCCCAGCGGTTGCCCAATTCGCGGACGTTGATGTCACGTGGGATAACTCCGACTTTGGGCGCGTAGTAGTTCACGCGCTGCGATATCCTTTCCCTCCCCCGGGCTATGTAATAATTACGAAAGGCGGCCTTTGTGGCTTCTATCGCCCCCTCATCCGCCAGGTCGCGTTGCAGGCAGAAGCGACCGTTCTTCAGCAGCAGCGGTTCTTTCTGCTCACCGACCAGCAGCAGTCGGTAGGATCGTCCCAGGTAGAGAAATCCTTCGCCATTGCGGTACTCCCGAAGCACGCGGGTAGCGTTGAGGTCACGCCACTCGGCGAGGTTCTTGTAGATCCACGATAGTTTCGCCTCTACCAGATCCTCGATCTTCTCGTCGGAAAGCGAGTCTGGTGCCCGCACCAGTACCCGGCCATCGCGCTCTATAACGACGTCAGCTGTAGCACGACGGCTGCGCACAATGTTATACACTATATCGTTACTTCGTTTGGCCTTCATTTGGTCAGTTCCTGGTGGCGTTTCTCGGCAAGCTTCACAATCTCTACCGCGAGCCGTTCGTGTTTTTCCATGAGTTCCGGAATTTCCGTCAGCAGGATCTCGGTGTCGATGTTGCCCCGGAGTTTCTTTACCTCGATCGGCTTTTTCCAAAAATCTATGATGCCAATGGTCTCTTGGAGCATCTCCACAATTTCGGACATCAGCTTCTTCAACCGTTGCCGATGCTTTCCGGGCACCTCAGCAGTACCGAAAGCCAGTTGCAGCAAGTAATCGTAGAAAGTGGTTGCCTCCCGGGTCAACCCTTCCTCGGCATCCGTCCGGCCCACAAGGGCTTCACAGCGGAGATGTTCGTATTCCTGGACCAGAACCTCCCAGTTTTCCTTGTGGTCCTGAATCAGCTTCTCCAACTTCTCGCTCAACCGTTTATAGAATGCAGGGTCTTCGTCGAAGTGGACAGTGCAATGCTTGCGGATAGCGTGTTCCATCTCGCTCGCCTTCGCCTCCGGGTTGCCGTAGGAATGCTTCTGCACATTGGAGATAAAATCGTCAGACAGGAGTTCGGTGGGAGGGATCTTGGGGTTAATTCCCAGATTGATGAGGTGCTCGTTGATCAGCTCCTTCACCTTCTCACCGGCATCAGAGATATCGAGGGAGTCGTCCTTGTAGCGTTCCTTGACCATGTGGAGGAGGTAGCCAAAACGCCGCGCCGGCCCCCGATAGGGATGTCCGGCCGCGTGGGGCAGGATTAGATTAAGACTCTGCAAAAACTTCTTCAGGTAGACCTCGAAGTCAGCCCGTTTCTTGATGTCCTCCATTGCCCCTACCGCCGAGTGCACCACGACCACTTCTGCCTCTGGAGATGAAAGGGTCGCCTTCACAAAGGCTTCAATATCGCCAACCCCCGCGGCACGGAAATGCTGCAGAAGACGCTGATATCGCTCTTCCAGGATCGGAAGTTCCGTAAGCCGGTTCTTCAATCCCTGCTGGATATCATCGGAGTCTTCGTCGGAATATATGCTAAGCGCCTCCACCAGGTGGTTGGCCAAACCGATGTAATCGACAATGAAACCCCGATGCTTGTTTTTCGCCACTCGGTTGACGCGGGCAATGGCCTGCAACAGGTTGTGTTCGCGCAATCGTTTATCGATGTACATTACCTGCTCAACTGGCGCGTCAAAACCTGTCAGCAACATATCGCAGACGATCAGGAAGGCAATGCCGGTCAGATCCTTGTCTGGGTCATTGAAGTCAAAGGGCTTGCAGAAGTTCTCCACTGCGTTCCAGCGTTTGGCCTCTTTGCGTGCCTCACTGATGCTGGCCAGTTCATTGGTAGCATCGGCGGAGACTACCACTGCGGCTTTCAGGAAAGTAATGCGGCGGATAAGGTCGTAGTCAGGCGAGGGTTTCAGATTTTCCCGGCTCAGCCGCTCGACCAAGGCTTCCCTTATCGCTTTTTGATAGCGGATTGCCGCCAGCTTAGAGTGGCAAACCACCTGAGCTTTAAAGCAGTCGGGAAGGATGTTGTCGATGTAGTGTTCCACCAGATCACGGGCGATGGCGGCAATCCGCTGCTCCGCTTCCAGGATGTCGCCACTGGCGCCGTACTTCTTCTTGATGGCAGCGAGTTCCTCTTCGCTGCGATTTCTGAAGAGGTCCTCGAACTTGGTATCGAAACCGTGCTTATCCTTCAGCGCAGTGTCGGCCGTACGCCCTTCGTAAAGGATCTGTAGCGTTGCGCCGTCATGCACCGCGTCCATTAGTTTGTAGGTATCAATATATTCGCCGAATCGCTTCACCGTACGCTTGGTGCCGTGTTGTTCGGTAATGAGAGGTGTGCCGGTAAAGGCGATGCGGGTGGCGTTCGGGAAGGCTTCAAAGATATTTTCGCCCAGGTCTGAGCCTTGGGTACGGTGCGCCTCATCAATCATCAGCAAAATGCGCTCCGAAGGATTAACCACACCGAAGGTTTCCCCCGATGGAATAGAGCGGTAGGTTGCTAGCGCCTCAGCCACCATGGTTGGCAGTGTCTCGGTACGCTCCATGAACTTGTGCACCATCACCATGTTGACGTCGGAGGCGTCGGTAGAGAGGTGCTCACGCAGGTCGGCCGTACTCTCGACCACGTTCACCTTGCCACCGATTAGTTTGGCAGTGGCCGAGAGTTGTTCTTCCAGATCGACACGGTCGTTTATCAGCAGGATTTTGAAATCAGCCAGATCTTTGGATGCCCGCAGCATCCGGGCAACAAAGACCATGGTCAGAGACTTCCCGGATCCCTGGGTATGCCAGACAACACCTGAGCGTTCCTCCGCGCTCTTGCCGGTGCGCAGACGCTCGACGATACGGCGGGCGGCACGGTACTGCTGGTAACGGCAGACTACCTTGACCCGTTTGCCGGAATCGGTGTCCATGAAAACCGTACAGGTACGCAGAATATCCAGGAGCGTGGCTGGAGCGAGCAACCCTTGTATCAACCGCTCCTGTTCGCGTTCGATCCCCAAAGGAGGGGCGAAGTTCCTGTTCTCCTCA
>JAQUHM010000474.1 GCA_028683595.1 Geobacteraceae bacterium
ATAGACGTCCGGTTTCCTGAGCCCCTGAGCAATCATTCCCTCCAGTAGTTCACGGGCCTTTTCACCCTCTTTCTTTGACAGCAGCACTGTCGCTTTCAGGAGCATGGCATCTTCGTTTTTCGGCTCCCTCTTCAGCACCAGCTCGGCCTTTTCCATGGCCTTGTCCGGCGCTCCGCCCGCGAGAAAAAGCTTTCCCAGCTGGATTTGTGCCTTCATATTCCCCGGAGCAAGTTCGGTTGCCTTGGTCAGATAGCCGTACGAATTCTTTAGATTGCCCAGCTTCATCTCCACCATTCCAAGCATGTAATAGGCATCGGCGAACTTTGGGTCAATCTGGATAGCGTTCTTGAGTTCCAAGGCCGCCTTGACCATGTCCCCCTTTTCGTAAAGCGTCTTACCTTTACCGTAAAACTTCATCTTCTTCGCTTCCGGCCCGCTACAGCCCATAGACAGTAACAGGGCAAGAATCAAGCAGCTTATCTTGAAAATTCGTATTTTCATCACAACCCTCCGATCAATTATCTTTTTCAAGTGAATGTACTGTGTAGTAAGGACTGAAACTCCCGGTTACATCGGCACATAGTATGGAAGTATTTTCATCATTTCCACAGTAAAACCATCAAGGATTTTCTGGGCAGACTCAGGGCTCTGGCCCTGCGCCAATGGCATTTCCAGACGGACCAAAGCCCCGTCCGTTCGATGTCTTGTAACCGAATCCCAGAACAGATACCATTTGTTCCGGTATTCGTCATTAAGTATCCTGCCCCTCTCCTGGAACCAGTAATTCACGAGAAGGAACTGGCCATCTCGCTCCAGGACCATCTGCCGGATGGCGGACTTTCCGAAGGGCGGAGGAAATGTCGTATTCAAGATATCGCGCCGCACCGGGGCATACCCGCTACCAACAAGGCATGAAACAGGCGAATGAGCGGTATGCATGGTACCCTGCTGGGCATAATACGGAACGAACAGAAGGATACTGTCACCGGTCCCGACATTTCTGAAACGGATCATCACGTAATCGTCTGCCCACAAGGAGTTCATAACATCCTCGTCCAAATAGGTTTTTTCGCCGGACCAGGAACCGATTGTTGTGGGAAATTCCTTGAAATTTTTCCGTGCGGGTGTCATCTGGGCCGCTACGACAGCCATGCTCACCCCCCAGAACAGAATGAAAAGCACGGCGGCAAACCAGACGTGCGAGATTTTCATATTTACAAACCTGAATACCTGGGCACCTGAAGATGTATTTCCCGAAGCATTGCTCAGCGTATCCTTCACCCCAATTTTTTTCAAGAGAATGCTGACAAAAAACAGGAATGCCAGCGATAGAATATAGATCACAAAACCGGCCAAATCATGCGACAACCCCTCGGCAGCCTCCTTGGAAACATGCAAAGTCAAAAATGCCGTCAGCGTTATTCGCAGGGCGTTGGAAAACAAAGCAATCGGGATTGAAGTCAGAATTACCAGCAAACGTTTCCACCACGGTTTGAGCACGAAATACGCAACCAAAAACGACGATAACAAAATCGGGAACAAATAACGCATTCCGCTGCATGCATCCGCAACCTGCAACTGAGTTATGCCGAGATCGATGATGTTACCTTCCCTTAGCGCCGAGATACCGATTGCATGGCACATACTGACCGCTATGGAGCTTGCCACGAGTTTCAGCCTGAATGTGAGCAGTTGATTCAAAAAAGGAGGAACGGGCACGATGAAGGCGAGCATGAAAAGGGGAAATGCATTCGCAGCGGCAATCCGCAGGCCGAAAAGCAGCAGTACCGTACCGACTACCGAAAGCCATATCGCTGTATAAACCAGTGTTTCCACGGAACCTAGCCGCCCGGCGATAAAAAGGAAACCCGCGAGAAGCAAGACCGCCGCACCGTACATCGAGGGACGGATTTCCAGCCGCATAAGGGCATCCCTGTTGGAGTAAACCAGGTAAAGAAAGATCAGCGGCACTATGTAGCAGTACGAGAAATCGCCTTCATTCCATCTCGACACCAGGTTACCGAAATCAGAATGGAATTGCAGGCAAAAGGAGCCAATCAACACTCCCAGGGCGATAAATAATTTTACGCTGCTCTTTTCAGATTGCATACTCTAGACTCCGTTCCTTGCTGCCATGATTCAGCTTGCGCCTCTCCCTGCAAGAACCACCCAGATGGTTTTACCCAATATCCTGAGATCATAAGCAAAACGCCAGTTGTCGATATAGTAAAGATCGAGCTTCACAACTTCCGAAAAGTCGTTGATTTTGTTCCGCCCAGAAACCTGCCACAATCCGGTGATGCCAGGCTTGACGGAAATGCGGCGACGATGCCAGTCCGCGTATTTTTCGACCTCTTCCGGGGTCGGCGGCCTGGTGCCCACCAGGCTCATCTCGCCCTTGATGACATTTATGAACTGGGGAAATTCGTCAACCGAGGTTTTTCTCAGGAATCGACCCACACGGGTGACCCTCGGATCGTCGGCTATCTTGAACATGTACCCGTTCATTTCATTTTTCAGATTCAGTTCGACTTTTCTTGATTCGGCATCCGCGGTCATCGTTCTGATTTTATAAAGAGAGAAAAGCCTGTTGGTCTTCCCGACACGCAATTCCCGGAACAGAACAGGGCATTTCGAATC
>JAQUHM010000475.1 GCA_028683595.1 Geobacteraceae bacterium
TCAAGCTGCTGGAGCCGGTGCGCGCACTGTTCAAGGACGAGGTGCGGCTCCTTGGCCGCGAACTGGGAATGCCCGACGAGGTTATCCACCGTCAGCCTTTCCCCGGACCGGGCCTGCCTATCCGCTGCATCTGCGAGATCACCGCCGAACGGTTGGATATACTCCGTGAAGCGGACGCCGTCGTTCTCGACGAGATCCGCAAGGCCGGCCTGTATCGCGACATCTGGCAGTCATTTGCCATCTTGCTGCCGGTAAGAACCGTCGGGGTTATGGGTGATGCCCGGACCTACGATTACACCATAGCCATCCGGGCGGTCAACTCCCTGGACGGCATGACCGCTGACTGGGTAAAGCTCCCCTACGAGCTTCTCGGAAGCATCTCCTCGCGTATTATCAACGAAGTCAAGGGTGTAAACCGGGTAGTCTACGACATCAGCCAGAAGCCGCCTTCAACCATTGAGTGGGAGTAACATGGTCGAGGATTGAGGATAGAGGTTCGAGGCTAGAGGTTCGAGGATTAAGGGGTACGGATTACGGTAAAACTCTGGGCCGGAGATGGAGGAAATTCCTTCGCCTTCGGCCTTTTTTACGTTACACTTCGCCGAGGGAGTTTTGAGTTCTGAGTTTTGACTTTTGAGTTGAAAGCGAGTTCAAGGATCGAGGAGCGAGGATTTCAAGTTAAGTGATCGAGAAACAAGGATCGAGGTTGAAAACCTTTTCCTCTTTCCTCGACCCTTTCTCCTCTTTCCTCGATCCTTTTTCCTCGAACCTCAATCCTTACCCTGTAATCCGTGATCCGACTTTTATCTCTTCAACCCTCAACCAGATACAGACTGTGAAAACCTATGAAAAACATCGACCTGATACTCTTTGACCTTGACGGAACCCTGATCAATTCTCTCGACGATCTGGCGAGTGCCACTAATCATATGCTCCTTTCCCTGGGCAGGCCTGCTGCTACCCGTGACCAGGTGCGGGGCTATGTGGGGCAGGGGGCGCGTCGCCTGGCAGAAAGGGCCATGCCTGATGCTGTTGCTGATGAGCTTGAGAGGGGACTTTCACTGTTTCTTTCGTATAATGAGGAACATATCGTGGATCGGACCTGTCTCTATCCCGGTGTAGCCGAAACGCTGACCGCGCTGCGGGAGGCAGGCCTGACGCTGGCGGTGGTTTCCAACAAGAACGTCGCCCTCTGCACCAAGGTCCTGACAACGCTCAAGACGGGCGGTTTCTTTGCCTGTGTCATCGGCGCCGATTCTCTGGCGGAACGCAAGCCGTCTCCTGAACCGCTGTTGAAGGTCCTGCGTGATCTCGATATTCCCCCCGAGCGAGCGGCCATGGTCGGCGACAGTATCAATGACATTGCCGCGGGCAAGGCGGCCGGCGTGGTAACGATCGGTTGCACCTTCGGCTACGGGGGGATGGAAGAGATTCGCGGTGCTGATTACTTGATCGATTCGCTGCCCGAATTGCTTGAATTGCCGCTGTTGCTCGAAGAATAATTGTATCAAGTCGGTTTGTTTGCCCCTTTGTTTTCCTTCCCTTGTCTACAAATACCGAGGAGATGATGAAAAAGCTTGTACTAGCGTCCACATCGCCCTACCGCCGGGAACTTCTGGAGCGGCTCGGAATTCCCTTCGAAGCGGCGGCCCCTCGTTTTCACGAGCGGATCGATCAATCTGTCAAGCCTGCGGAACTGGTACAAAGCCTGGCTTTGGGGAAAGCCCTGTCCCTGCAAAATGATTTCCCTGAAGCGGTTATTATCGGGTCCGATCAAGTGTTTGTTGCTTCCGGCGAGATCGTTGGCAAACCGGAGACCGCCGAAAGGGCCTTCGAGCAACTGAGGAGCATGTCCGGCTCATCCCATACATTCTATACCGGCCTTGCTCTGGCGGATACGCTAAGCGGAGAAAACCTGACCGCCTGCATTCCCTTTACCGTCACCCTCCGTGCTCTTGCCGACGACGAGATCAGAAACTACATCCGCCGGGAAAATCCCATCAATTGTGCCGGTTCGTTCATGATTGAAGGTCTGGGCATTGCCTTGATGGAGAGACTGGAGGGCACGGACTTCACTGCCCTCATTGGACTGCCTCTCATTCAGTTGGTCAGCATGTTGCGTTTTGTGGGCATCAACCCTCTCGGCCTTTGATTCACGACAACCCCGATGAAGACGCCTTTTATGGATACCTCTTTTGAAATGATTCACTCTGACGAACGTGTCTGCCTGCTGGCTGCGCTGGCGGAGCAGTTCGAGGTGCACGTGTTTCTGGTGGGTGGCTGTCTGCGTGACGTGGTCATGGGGCGGCCGATTCACGATTATGATTTTGTGTTGAGCGGTGCCGAAGAGGATCTCCCCGTGGAGTTCGCCTTGCGTTGCGGAGGATACTTTTTCTGGCTCGACCGGGAGCGGCGTCAAGCTAGGGTTGTGATCGGCAGGGGAGGGGATGCCTTTACCTTCGACTTTGCGCCGATCCGGGGAACGGCCATTCACGACGACTTGGCTTTTCGGGACTTTACCATCAACGCCTTGGCCCTTCCGGTTACAAGAGTCGCTGGCAGTCTCCTCTATCCGCTGCATGGCTTACGGGATATTGCGGAGGGAAAGATTCAGGCCTGGGGG
>JAQUHM010000476.1 GCA_028683595.1 Geobacteraceae bacterium
CGAGGTCCTCGAGTTCCTGGGCGTGCAGCGCCATGGCAGGCAGGGCCAGCGCGAGCGCGCCGGCCTGCAGCAGCCGTCGCCTGGAGTGGGAGGTGAGGTCAGACATCGTTACCGATGGCATTCAGCATCCCGCCAGGAGTTTCAACGATCCGGGGCATGGCGTTTCCGGCCTTGGGCCTGAGGGAAAGTCCCTTGGTTACAAGTGCACCGATCTTTTCAAGATTAACATACTCCGCGAACTCTTCTCCATAGCCGAATGTTCCCGAAGCGGTCATAACCGGATTACGCAAGAAAATTCCTGCAATATTTACTGACAGATCTGGTTTGTTCATTGACTCTATTCCCTCTCCCCTTCTGATTCGGAAAGGGTTTCCATTTTCGTATTTGACACAATAAAGTTATTCCCAAAGGAGGTCGGTTGCATCAAAAACCGGACCCTCCTTGCAGACGCAACGATAGGATGGACTACTTTCGGAGTGGTCATGACCTTTCGTCACACATCCGAGGCACGCTCCAACTCCGCATGCCATGGCCGATTCGAGAGAAACCTGGCAGCGGATTTCGTATTTTTCGCACAGGCGGGCAACTGCCCTTAGCATCGGTTCCGGTCCACAAGCCATTACTACGCGCTTTCCACTCGCCTGAGAAAGGTGAGCTTCCAGGACTTCGGTTACCAGTCCATGTGAACCAAGGGTTCCATCATCAGTGGCAACGTAGGTGTCACTACCAAGTTGTTCAAATTCAGTGACACAGAGGACATCTTCTTTCCGTCTGCCACCGATAAAGACCTTGGGCGAAGAAACGTTACTCAGTTCCTTTGCGAGGAAATAAAGCGGTGCGAGCCCGAAACCGCCTCCAACGAGAATGTTTTCCTCACCCGCACCACCAGGGGTAAAGCCGTTCCCGAGAGGCCCGAGAACATCAACGTAATCCTTGTCATGCAATGAGCTAAGAATAGACGTCCCTTTACCAACAACCTTGTAGAGGATATCGAGATAGTACTGGCGGGGAGCATCAGGATACTCGGAGCTAAACGTGCCGACATCGAAAATTCCGAAAGGACGACGCAGAAGCGGGTCAATTCCCTCCCGAACCCGGACCATGACAAACTGACCAGGCCTTGCTCCGAGTATGGCACGTGGAGCGGTGAGCCGAATACGCTGATAACCAGGCGAGACTTCATGATTAGTGACAACCATAGACTTAAACTGCATGGGGCTCTTCTTTCTGAAGGTAAATTTCGTATTTCATCAGGATAGCATCCTCTCCGTTTTCATAATAAGCCTTTCTTCGCCCAGAGGTGATAAAACCGTGGCGAGTATAGAGGGAAATAGCTACGGTATTGGTTGGGCGGACTTCAAGGTGGACAATGGAAGCTCCCCTGGTCTTGAATTGTCCGAGGGCAGCCTCAAGGAGAATTCCACCAACACCCCTGCCCCGGCACGAGGGATGAACTGCCACATTAAGAATCTGGCCTTCATCCAGCACGAGCATGGGACAGATGTAGCCTGCACAGGAGCCATCCTCCAGGCGTGCCAACAGGGGGAAAGAAAGGGGTGACTGAATCTCGTTGAGAATGTGTTCACCACTCCAGGGATGTTCAAATGATGCCTTTTCCAGGCTAAGGATCTCATCCAGGTCAGCTGTTGTGACTGAATGAAGGGTAACTTTATTCATCAAAACCTCTTTTCCAAGCGGAATAATCATAAGCAAACCCTCAAAGCATTGTAAACTGTTTTTTACTAGACGCTGCGAACCGTGGAAAAATATTTGTTATGTGGTTTCCATCCGGAAACTGAAAAAGTGCAGTTCCGTGGAGGGTTGGGGTTTTCACGGAGACTCTCGTACGGCTTCATTGCACGATTGCAACAGCAAGAAAACCGCCCGAAACCAGAATATTAACCGATCAGTGTGACGGGTGGTGACCGATTACGAGAGGCTTCGGGTAAGTTCCAACCCGGCCCCTGTCAAGACTTTCAGGATGCTAACTAGGTACAATTTTCATGGATTCGCAAGAGTCGGTCTGGAATCAGGCGACAGGTAATGATCCGTTGAATATTTTCATTCTATCCAATGTCCTTATAGCATATCTAAGACAGGATATGTCTATAGATCAACCCAGATTGGATTTGACATTTTGTCGTTTATGCCGTAAAAATAGTCTTCTTTGAATACAGGAGGAGCAGACGTTGAACAACAGGGTTACGTATAAAGATGCAGGTGTCGACATCGACTCCGGCAACAGTTTTGTTAAAATGATCAAACCAATGGTCAAGTCAACCTATCGACCTGAAGTAATTGCTGATCTCGGAGGGTTCGGTGGCCTTTTTTCTCTGAATTCAAGCAAGTACCGCCAGCCAGTTCTTGTTTCGGGTACTGATGGCGTGGGGACAAAGCTGAAACTGGCCTTCATGGCAGACAAGCATGACACGGTCGGCATAGACCTTGTGGCCATGTGCGTCAACGACATTATTGTGCAGGGAGCCGAGCCACTCTTCTTCCTTGACTACCTGGCAACCGGTCGACTTGTTCCCGAAAAAGCTTCAGAAGTCGTCAAGGGCATTGCCCAAGGTTGTTCCATGGCCGGATGTGCTTTGATCGGTGGAGAAACGGCAGAAATG
>JAQUHM010000477.1 GCA_028683595.1 Geobacteraceae bacterium
CCTCTCCGGGGCTCCCGGGCAATAAGATCGAAACCGGTTGGCCTGTTCTGGCGGGGAAATCCGTTGTCATTCATGCCAAGCAGTACTATCACCCTGAAAGGTATGCTCCGCATCGGCAGCATGGCGCAGAAGGTTACCCCTCCGGTCATGAAACCAAGCCCCCGCTCCTGACGGTCCATCCCATTGCAAAGCCATGAGCGAAACACCGGCAAACCGACCGCGTCAACAAAGCCGGTTTGCGCAGGCAGATTCCGCAGGGTATCAAGAAGCGAGCTCAGAAATGAGAGTTCCTGGGACTCCTCCTCTCCGAGGGAAAAGAAATCAGCCAGAATTTCCCGGCAAAGGATTTCCCACTCCGGGAGGGTACGCTGCCGGTCGAGCTTTTCGACCAGGCCATACAGCATCTCGACAAATCGGACCAGTTTCCCGGCGCGCTCTGGATTATCCCCTTCCATGTCATCGAAGGGCAAGATATCAGCAAACAGGGCATCCTCATCAGGCATGGCATAGCCGAGTAGAAGCCGATCAAGCCCGGCGCGCCAACTGTTCTCCCGATAGCGGGAAAAACCTTCCCGTTCCCTCTCATCTTCGTCCATGCCCCAACGGACTCGCAGTTCTTCGAGCCAAGTACGGAGCTGATCGAGATCGGCAGCCTCAAAACCAAATGCAGTGGAAACAGTCGGAAACGACAGGATGTCCATGACTTTGGTAACCGGAAAACGTTTGCCGGGAAGGTCAAAAATTGCCAGCAGAGCCTGGGTCAGCCATCCTTCGCTGCGGATACTCCGGTCGGCGATTGAATAGGGGATTCGCCTGCCGGATTCGGGATTCCCCTCGAAAACCGCAGAAATGTAAGGAGCATAGGTGTCGATGTCCGGCGTCATGACAAGAATGTCGCGCGGTGCGAGATCCTTTCCGGCAGAAAACATCTCCAGCAGGGTATCATGGAGCACTTCCACTTCGCGCATCGGGCTGTGGCAACAGGAAATTCTCACGGAAGAGTCGTCAGGCAGGATGGTCCGTTTCAACTGATCGGTATCCCCTGCCCCCTCCAGGTCAAGGATATCGTTCTGTATCAGCTCCAGGAGACTGGATCCGGGGTTCTGCCGGTACAAATCGGCCGTACCACCGCAGGCTTCGCCGTAATCGACAATCATGTCCGAGAAGTCCCTGCCCAATCGCCCCAGGGAAGCCAGGAGCGGATTCCCCTCAATGCGGTGAGACCGGTCCCCAGAGGAAAGACGCACCAGTTTTCGAGCCGGAAGAATGTCTGACCAATACTCTCGGCAGGGGCTCATCACGAACAGGTTGACCTCAATGAGAGTGGCAACCGCAGCCAGAAAATCAAGATGGAACTTCGGCAGATAAGAAATACCGAACAGCGTGATTCGGGAAGGGAAATTGCCCTTATTCCATGCACCTTCCGTGAGAGCCAGGAGAAAACGTTTCTTTATCTCGGCTCGGTGGAGGTTGCCGCCCTCAGCAACCAACGCCCGCCAGAGCACTGCCTGCCAATGATTTTCCTTCCCTGCCTCCCATTTTTCCAGCATGTCGCCACGGAAGAGAGTGTACTGATCAAAGATATCGGCGATTTTGCCGGACAACTGGTAGAGCTTCAGATCGTGGTTATTACCGGCAAGATATCCCTGCAGGCTCGCGAAAACCGGCATTTCAAGATGCAGGGGGAGGATTCGCATGATTCGCCACAACAGGAGAGATGGCTCGAAGGGGGAAACCTCGGGAAGATCCTTCAACACTTTTCTGAAAAGGTCCCAGACACACTTATTGGGGAACGGATAGTCAGCGTTGGCCCAGACGCCGAAACGTTTCGCCAGTTCCATGGACAGCCAGCGCTGCAACCCCTTGCTCTGGACAACAATGATTTCCGGGGTAAAGGGATCAACAGGCTGCACCAGCGATTCGACAAATGTCTCCAGCAGAAGCTCCATCCTGTTGCTGGTATAGACGTTCAGAGACATGGTCGGCTTTTCCTTCATCCATAGTGCAAACTGTTTCGGTTTAACAGCTCAAAAGACAGGAACCGGTTAAAATATACAGCAAAACGCAGGGCAGTGATAGTACCCGGTCAAAGGGTAACTCCTTTTGACCTAGGAGCCAACCCGTTCCAGCAAATGTCTCCAGCAGAGCCTACCCTAATTTCCATCAGGAAACGGTCCTTTTTCGCCCTGGCAACGTCAATCAGCGGTCTTGTTTGTGCGACGTGCGGTATAGTACGTCTCCACACAATCCCTCGATTTCCTTGTCTGGGCAAAAAAATCCTCGTTTCATACTTGGAAACTACCCTAGCAAAGAGACAGAAAGCGTCACATCTCACAAAGCATCTCGGATCATTCTGAAAATATCCACTTCAATGCAGACCAGACAGGCGGCGCCATAAACAAAAGGGGCGAACCTTATGGCCCAACCCCTTGGATAGATATGCAACGCAATCTGGTCTTCAAATCCCGTGGGAAGGTCGCCCTGACACAGCGCACTGCGGTAAAGTAGGGATAGTACCGACCCGGAATCACTTCTCCGCCAACACCCGGGAAACGATTTCGATAACTTCTTGAGGGATGAATGGCTTCAGGATCACATCCCTCGCCCCG
>JAQUHM010000478.1 GCA_028683595.1 Geobacteraceae bacterium
AGGTGGTAGTGTACCGTTGCAGCCCTTGCGGCACGAAAAATATCACTCTTTTCCCGGGTACGGATTCGTACCAGCATCTTCCCTATATCTTCACCGAAAACCTCTGTGATCAATCCAGATCAACGCTTGCAAATCTCCACTCCTGACTCCTGATATCCCGTTTTCAGGAGCCGCCTGATCCACCCCCGAAACTTTCCTTCCCGTTATAACACATTCCAGAACAACTAATTCCCCCTGGCGCAGAAAATCATCGCTCCGGACGACGGCTGTGTTGCACCTTGGGAATAGTTACGGTGAGAATCTGCCGGATGAAGTCTCTCTGAGGGATTTCTGCAGCGTTCTTGTGAGGTGTGCGGACGATGGTTTATCACTCGTGCGTTTTCCGTTTTTGAAGTGTATTGCAGCTGGCAATATAATGGAGGAAATTCATGGTGCGAACAGCAGGACTTGTTTTGATTTTTTTATTTGGAGGAGCCTGTTCGGCGCTTGCCGCCGAGGCTTTACAAGAGTGTCACACTCTGGAAGATGTTGTGGTGACAGCAACGAGGACTGAGCGAAAAACGGACGAGATTCCGGCCGGTGTTAGTGTTGTTGCTGAAGAAGACATTAAAAATAGTCGTATGTTTGGCATCAAGGAGGCCCTTTCCGGTCTTACGGGGGTGCAGTCAGAGACAAAAAACGGTGGCTATGATGCCCGCCTTATTATCCGCGGTGCGGGCCTGAAGGCACGGTATGGCGTCCGGGAGATCATGATACTTCTTGACGGAGTGCCTATTACCAACCTGGACGGCATGTCGCGGCTTGACTTTGTGGACACCCAGCTGGTGGAGCGGATCGAGGTGGTCAAAGGGCCGAATTCGACCCTGTACGGAGCAAATGCTGCCGGAGGCGTGGTGAATATTATCACCAGGAATCCCTACGAGGAGATCAAGAGCGTCAAGGTGGCGTATGGGAGTGAGAATACCCAGCTCTACAACCTCATCTATGGTAGCAGTTTCGGAGCAACTTCCGTGACCGTGGCAGGGACCCGTAAATCCACGGACGGCTGGCGCCAGCGGAACAAGTTCGACAGCAACCAGGCCAGTCTCAAGGTCGGACATCTGCTGGATGAAAAGACCAGTCTTGATTTCAGCTTTGGTTTTACCGACGCAAACATCCAGCTTCCGGGTTCGCTGATCAGGGAGCAGTTTGACACGGACATCAGTCAGCTTACTTCGGAACCATGGTGCAATTCCGGACGATACAGTACGATTTTCAATACCAGCCTGAAGATGGAAAAGGAGCTGGGAAAGCTGAAACTCAAGCCGCTTGTCTATTTCCAGCACTGGCGGTGGTGTTTACCGTCATGGCGAACGGCACCGCCAGCAACATCAGCGTGGTAGAGAGCAGTGGTATCCCGCTACTGGACAGGAGTGCTCTGGAAACAATTAAAATGGCGACACCGTTTCCCAGGCCACCGGTCAGGGCCGAGATCGTACTTCCTGTATTGTTCAAACTTCTGTGATCCAATGCATTTCTGCTCCAGGGCAATGTGCCTCATCGATGAGCTTTTGCTGGAAATCCAAATTATACCACTTGCCATGTATCAAGGGGGAATTAATGCAATTCCCGATGGGTTGTTTAGGAGTGGCCCGAAATTAAGAGGGTGTCAGGTCAATGTTTAATGAATTGCTGTTCGTGAGACAGCGGAGATCAATTTGACAATTTCCCCTGCCACGTTTACCCTTGCAATGCAAACGGCTTCATGGGAAATTAAATAAAAGAAAAGGGGACTGTGCAATGAAAAAGATGATTTTGGGGATTACGTTATCGGCGGGCATGCTGTGTGTCGCCCTTTCGGCCTTTGGAGAGCAGCATAAACCATGTTGCGGGATGGCGGCTGCTTAACCGCCTGTCAAGGTTGCGACTGACGGCAGTGATGTCAAGACATTTACCGACTGCAAGTACTGCGGGATGAACCGGGAAAAGTTCTCGTTTAGCAGAGTTCTTATCGAATATGACGACGGGACTGTTATTGGCCTGTGCAGTATTCACTGCGCTGCAGTGGATTTGGCGAACAACATAGACCGGACCCCGATATCCAGTAAGGTGGGGGATTTTAATTCCCGGGAACTCATCGATGCAGAAAATGCCTTCTGGGTAATCGGTGGTGCGAAGCAGGGGGGTCATGACGAAGCAGCCCAAATGGGCCTTTGCAAAAGAAGAAGACGCTAAAACATTTACCAAGGAAAACGGCGGAACTCTTGCAACATTCGATCAGGTTATGAAAGCCGCCTATGACGACATGTACCAGGATACCAAGATGCTCCGTGAAAAACGAAAAATGATGCGGATGAAGATGGATAAGAAATAGACAACCGTGCCTGCAGCTTTGCAGGAGAATATATGGTGCAGTGTCCGGATCTCTCCAAAATTACGCGTTTCTGTTTCATGGTAATTTGGGAGGGAGATGCTTCTTGAAGGTAATTAAGAAAATGGTTCGTCACAGTAATCAGTAAGTAATTTTGTTCTTTAACAATTGAAAAGCATGAGTTCCATCAGGTAGTTATGGAAGCGCGACCAACCATTCTATCTGAGAGAGGAACCCATGCTTATCAAACA
>JAQUHM010000105.1 GCA_028683595.1 Geobacteraceae bacterium
TCGGGGTCTTGAGTTCCACCTCAACGCTGAATTTTCTCTTCAGTTTCTCAATCGTAACTTCTAGATGAACCTGCCCCATCCCGGAAATAATCAGTTCCTTGGTTTGATCGTCTCGTCGCAGAGTTACGGTCGGATCTTCCTCCATCAGACGCTGCAAAGCACCATGAATTTTGTCTTCATCGTTCTTGGTCTTTGGCTGGATCGCATAGGAAATCACCGGTTCAAGGGTTGTTGCCGGCTCATAGATTATCGGCATGTCAGCGTTGCACAGAGTATCGCCGCTCACCGTTTCCTTCAGCTTGGCAACAGCTACGATATCACCTGCCACAGCCTGTTTGATCGGTTTCTGTTTTTTCCCTTCCAGTTCGCAAATCTGCCCGATACGCTCAGTGCAATCACGGGTCGAGTTATAGACTGTCGAATCGGAATTCAAAACACCGGAATAGACACGAAAGACTGAGATTTTACCGGTATAGGGGTCTGATGTGGTTTTGAATATCAGTGCAGAAAAAGGCTCTGCTTCGTCCGGGGCACGCTCCACAATCTCATTGGTTTTCGGATTGATTCCGGAAACATTCCCGCGGTCGATGGGGGATGGCAGACAGTGACAAATATAGTCAAGCAATTGGGGAACACCGATGTTCATGGTAGCCGAACCACAGAAGACAGGGGTAAAGGTATTGCGAAGGGTACCGACCCTCAAGCCGTCAAGGATTTCTTCTTCAGAAAGCTCGCCGACATCAAGAAACTTTTCCGTCAGGGCATCATATGCTTCGGCAACCGTCTCAACCAGTTTCTCCCGCATGCTTTCGGCATCGGCACGATAGTCAGCGGGGATTTCTATTTCTGTGAAAATGCCGGAATGGTCCCTGGCGAATCGATAGGCCTTCATCTTTACCAGATCGATAACACCCTCAAAATTCTCTTCTGCTCCCAGCGGGATCTCTACAGCAACAGCCCTTGCCCCCAGGGCCTTCTCCATATCGCCCATGGCCCGAAGGAAATTGGCGCGTTCCCTGTCCATCTTATTCACGAAAGCAATGCGGGGGATCTCAGCCTCATTGGCCCATTCCCAAACTTCTTCCGTCTGAACTTTAACCCCCGAAATGGCAGATATAATGACAACCGCCCCGCCGAGAACCCTGAGACAGGAACGGGTGTCAGCGATAAAATCGCCATACCCCGGGGTGTCAACAATATGGAGCGAATGACCATTCCATTCACCATGGTTGAGGGCAGACGAAACCGTTATCTGCCTCTTGACCTCTTCCGGTTCGAAATCTGTTGATGTCGTTCCGTCATCAACACGACCAAGACGGTCAATCGTCCCGGAGGTAAACAATATAGCTTCTGTCAGGGACGTTTTCCCCGCCCCTCCATGGGCCACAATGCCAACGTTTCTCACTTTTGCGGTCTCACATTTTGCCATAAAGCCCCCTTGCTTATGTAATAGGTAGTACGCTTCCTACATGACTCCGAAGGGAAATCTCTCTGTCACCCCCAAAACTATCTCTATCCTGCTAAAATCAGCTATGTAGCTACTCCTCACCCCATTTTCAATCGAGAATGCATCACGCGGACGCTACCGTTTGACTATTCAGCTCGTACAGGATTCTCAATCCTTCCAGGGTGAGGAATTCGTGAACCTCTTCAATGGTTTTCGATTCTTCGGCAATCATTCGTGCCAGCCCACCAGTAGCAATAACACGAGGGTTCTCCCGGCTCTCCGCTTTGATTCTCGTGACGATTTCATCAACAAGACCGACATACCCATAGAAAATTCCCGCCTGCATTGCCCCTACGGTATTTTTTGCGATAATCGAGGACGGTTTGACCACATCCACTCTCGGAAGCTTGCTTGCTTTCTGGAACAGGGCCTCGGCAGAAATCATTATCCCGGGCGCTATTACCCCGCCACAGTAATGCCCCTTGGCATTGACCAGATCAAACGTTGTTGCTGTACCAAAATCAACAATAATGAGAGCTGAGCCGTACCTTTCATAGGCAGCCACAGCATTGACAATACGATCGGCACCTACTTCCTTGGGATTCTCATAGTGAATCGGCATGCCTGTTTTGATTCCAGGGCCAACCACATATGGCTTCAGATTGAAATAGCGAAGTGACATCCTCTCCAGAACACCGGTCAGGGCCGGCACCACGGAAGAAAGAATTACATCCCCCACCGAGGCACACTCAATTCCTGAAAAAAGAAAAAGTTCCCGGATGAGTATCGCGTATTCATCAACTGTTTTGGCTGTATCGGTAGCAATTCGCCAGTCCCTCACAAGGCGGTCACCTTCATACAAACCAAGCACCATATTCGTATTGCCTACATCTATGACAAATAACACGTGCACACTCTCCCACAAAAGCTAATGGATGCGAAACGCCCGGAAAGCAGGCATCTTTTACAGTTACAGGATAGTAACATCTCCGGCAAGCACCCTTTCAGGAGCCCCGTCCCCACGCGCGAGAAGAAGAGCACCATCATTGTCAACGCCCGTGACAACACCCTCCGTTTCACCGTTTCCAAAGGAGACTCTGACGGTTCGACCCAGGACCGTGCTTCGTGAAAGCCATTCCTCCCGGATAGCAGGAAAACCATGACTCAGGTAGTCATCATAGAGCACATCAAGGGAAGTTAAAAGTGCCCGGGTAAAGTCGACACGATTAACGGGGATACCCTTCTCAAGGAGCAGGGAGGTGGCCGGCTGACGCAAATCACTCGGGAACTGCTCCCGAAGCATATTGATATTTACTCCAATACCGAGCACGACACAATGTATTGTGTCAGTTTCGGCACTCATTTCATTGAGAAGGCCTGCAACCTTATGGCCATTAAGCAGAATGTCATTAGGCCATTTGATCTTTGGTTGCAATCGCGCAACCTCTTCGATCGCCCGAGCAACTGCTACCGCCGAAAGGAATGTAAGCTGGGGAGCCCTGACTGGTGACATGGGGGGGCGCAGAATCACGGAGCAATATAGATTCACTTCTGGAGGTGACTCCCAATGCCTTCCAAGACGACCTTTGCCACCGGTTTGCACCTCGGCAATCACAACAGTGCCTTCCCGGGCCGAGCTATCCGCCAGGCGAAAGGCAAGGAGGTTGGTTGATTCGGTTTCATGAACACTGGTAATCTGACAACCAATTCGTTTCGTTTGCAGCCCGGAAGTCAGCTCAAGGGCAGTGAGGACATCAGGAGCAGCAACGAACCGGTACCCTCGGGAGGGTATCGATTCAATTCGATACCCTTGCGTCAAAAGATTTTTAACATGTTTCCAGACAGCAGTACGAGAAACTTTCAGTGCAGACCCAAGCTCTTCCCCAGAAATAACGTCCCCTTTTCTGCCACGAAAGAGTTCCAGCATTCCCTGCTCGAGGGAGGGCTTTCTGTCACCAGTACTGTATAGGTCTGTTTCCTTCACTATTCCCCCAAAAGCATGGAGATGTCCATTGCACGGGCTGAATGGGTCAATGCCCCGACAGAAATTATATCAACACCGGTTGCGGCTATCCCGGCAATGGTCTCGAGAGAAACACCGCCTGAAGCCTCTGTAAGTGATCGCCCTGCTATCAAGGTGACCGCGCGTCGCATCATTTCCAGATCCATATTATCCAGCATGATTATATCGGCACCGGCAGAGAGTGCCTCTGCAACCTGGTCCAAGGTCTCCGTTTCCACCTCTATCTTCATGGTATGGGGAACAAAAGCGCGGGCTCGCTCAACCGCAACAGAGAGGCCGCCGGCAGCGGTAATATGATTCTCCTTGATCAGGACAGCATCATAGAGTCCACTGCGATGGTTGTTTCCCCCGCCGATTCGGACTGCGTATTTTTCCAACTGACGCAAGCCAGGGGTTGTCTTTCTGGTATCAACGACCTTCGCTCCGGTCCCGGCAACCGCTTGTTTATAGCGGGCAGTCAGAGTGGCTATACCACACATTCTCTGCAAGAGGTTCAATGCCACCCTCTCCGCCTGTAACAGAGAAGCAGCGTCACCGGTAATATCAGCAATGACATCGCCAGCGCTCAAGAGCGCCCCTTCTGGAAAACGGGCACTAAAGACCACTTCAGGATTAACAAGGACAAACACCCGGGCTGCAACATCAATACCTGCCAAGACCATCGACTCTTTTGCAATCAGTTGCGCCCTTGCGCTGCGCTTCTCTGGGACAACAGCCTGGGTTGTGATATCACCAGTATGAATATCTTCAAGCAGGGCATTCTCGATAATTCTGTCAATCCCTATCATAAAAAAGCTCTCCAAAAAACACGACACAGACATATACGAGCGGGCTAAAAAAACCTCTCGTAGTGCAGTTCCCACACCAAACTTTCCCAGGCCAGGTACCAGAGAGAGGTCAATTTACATTATACCCCGGGAACCGGCAAAACCGCTCTTAAAAAGACTTTACGCAGGTTCAATCTTTATAACATAGGTTCAAAACGACAGCAACCGCTAATCCTCCGTTTTTACTTGTTCCATCGTTGTAAAGGCTCAATAATTATGTCGAAACAATGGTACTGGAACCGCAAAACAAAACCGGGAAAAGCACGCATAGAGTACAGTTCGGATCGTTACAGGAGCTTTCCGAGAAACCAGCTACTGCTGCGCTCAATCAACAGGACAAACAGGGAGAGAATACGATTTGTTCAGGTTATTCCGACAACCAGGGGAAGGAGACACAAAAAAGCCTTCGTATCCCTTGGAGACACGAAGGCTTCAACATGAATAATGGTGATCCCAAGGGGACTTGAACCCCTGTTACCGACGTGAAAGGCCAGTGTCCTAACCGCTAGACGATGGGACCGAAATTTTTCTGCAATCATAAAACAGATTGCTGAAAATATGGCTGGGGGACAAGGATTCGAACCTTGGTTGGCGGAGTCAGAGTCCGCAGTCCTGCCGCTAGACGATCCCCCAACAAGCAGAATAGGTATATATCAAAGTCACACCACTCCGTCAAGCCTTTTCGATTGCTCGGGCTACAATGCGGACAGTTTCCCGTTTTTTAGAATTTCTGCCGCCCCAGCCTCAAGTACCCTGACGTTAGCAGGAATATATTTATGATTACGCTCCGGCAAGCTGAGCTTTAGCGCCTCGGCAAGAGATGCTAGCGAAACTGCACCGGTCCTGGCTGCATACGCCCCGACTGCAACCATGTTAACCATCCGGGGTTCCCCTACTTGCTGAGCTATGGAATTCATCGGAAGTGAGATGACCTCAACATCACCCCGGTCGAACTTGCCCACATCAACCAATGAAGAGTTAACGATACAGATCCCACCAACCTTGATCTTCCAGGCGTATTTATCCATCGACAACTGGTTGAGAATCACCCCGACAGAAGGATTGCCGACCACCGGTGAGCCTACATCACCGCCAGCGATTACGACCGTACAATTTGCGGCCCCTCCCCTTTTTTCAACACCGTACGACGGTAGAAAAGAAACATTTTTGCCTTCGATAATGGCAGCATGGGCTAAAAGAGTGCCCGCAAGGAGCACTCCCTGACCACCGAAACCGGACATAAACATATCATGCCTCATGCGCAATCCCCCAGTCCAGAACAAGAATTCCCGACCCTCCAATCGACAGACTACTGAAGATCAGAGACAAGCGGTATTTTTAAAGACTCCGAGTTTGAAATATTCACACATCTCTTTCCCGACCCGCTCATTCGCCTCAACAGCTCCCATCCCCCAGTTGGTCGGACAGGCAGATAAAACCTCAACGAATGAAAAACCCTTTCCCTCAACCTGATACTGAAATGCTTTTTTTATCTGTCGTTTTGCATCCATGAGGTTCTTTGGAGTATTTACTGCCGTCCTTGCAGCAAAAGCCACCCCTTCCAAACTCGATAACAACTCGGTTACCCGGATGGGAAAACCTTCTTTTTCGGATTTTCTGCCATAGGGAGAGGTTGAGGTCTTTTGACCAAGAAGAGTGGTCGGAGCCATCTGTCCTCCGGTCATACCATAGGTGGTATTATTTACAAAAATAACCGTGATATCTTCTCCTCGATTAGCGGCGTGTATTATCTCGGCTGTGCCGATTGCTGCCAGATCTCCATCACCCTGATACGTGAAAACAAAACTGTCCGGCCTGGCTCGCTTGATCCCGGTTGCAACGGCTGGCGCACGCCCATGGGGAGCCTCGATTACGTCAATATCGAAATAGTGATACAAAAACACCGAACAACCAATAGATGCTACTCCAATAGTCTTTTCCTGGAGTTTAAATTCGTCTAGTGCCTCTGCCACAAGCCGATGTATCGTACCGTGGTGACATCCCGGACAAAAATGGGTTTGAACGTCCTTCAAAGCTGCCGGTCTTGTGAATACCTGTTGCATTCTGTAACCTCGATCATCACGGGCCAACAGACCCATGAGGCATTATTAAAGATACTTCTTGATCTGTCCCAGAAGTTCTTCCGGCGTAGGGAGAGAGCCGGTTCCCGAAGGTCTTCCATAGAAGAAAACCTCCGCATCCCGAGCAACAGAAAGGCGAACGTCCTCCACCATTTGTCCGGTATTGAGTTCGATATCCAGAATCTTCTTGCAGTGCGCAGTGAGCGAGAAAAATGCTTTCTCCGGGAACGGAAAGAGAGTTATCGGGCGAAAAAGACCGACCTTTAAGCCTTCATCCCTGGCCATCATCACCGCCGTCTTGGCAATTCTGGCAGCCGAACCGAACCCTGTCACAACAAGGGACGCGTCGGACGTCTCATACTCCTCCCAGCGGGCCTCTTTCTCTTTCAGCTGCTGATACTTGTCATGGAGCTTCCAGTTGTGTGCCTCCAGTTCTCCATCACCAAGAAAAAGGGATTTAACGATCCGTTGCTCCCCGCCGCCTGTTCCTCGAAGCGCCCAATCCTTGACCGGCAGTTCGATCTTAGGCCGCGGGTGCGGAATAAGGGGTTCTTTCATCTGTCCCACCACTGCGTCGCCAAGGATCATTACCGGTATACGGTATATCTCCGCAAGATCAAAAGCATGCATCGTCATATCATACATTTCCTGTATTGATGCAGGAGCGATTACAACGATATGATAACCACCGTGTCCACCGCCTTTAACTGCCTGGAAATAATCTCCCTGAGAAGCATCAATTCCGCCGAGCCCTGGGCCAGACCGGGAGATATTCACGATCAGACACGGGAGTTCCATCCCCGCCATGTAGGAAATTGCTTCCATCTTCAGGGATATCCCCGGGCTGGATGAAGAAGTCATGGCCCGAACACCGGTTGCGGCAGCCCCCATCACCATGTTGATCGAGGCAATTTCACTTTCCGCCTGGATGAACTCTCCATTCAGCCTGGGCATCTCCCGGGACATGAATTCCGGTATATCATTCTGGGGCGTGATTGGATAGCCGAAATAATAGCGACAGCCAGCCTCGATGGCCCCCATACATATTGCCTCATTACCTTTTACGAGCAAACGTTTCGGCAAGGTATCCTCCCTTGGACTTTTTACATCGCAGCTATTTTCTTTAGGGAACAATACTGCTGATGTAATGACTCTTCCTGATGCAACAGGTGATGGAGACCGTTCAGCCCAAACTCTTTCCAAGAGCAGGGGCACACAGATTTACACATAAGAAGACTACTTAAATACTAAAATTGCCACATCAGGACACATTTCGGCGCACAAAGCACACCCGGTACATTTGTGTTTTGCTTCACCCAGAATCGCAGGTGTATAGCCATAATTATTTATCTGCTCACTCAAGACAATACATTTGTTCGGGCATGCTACTGTACAAAGCCCACAACCCTTGCATCTCAGTTCGTCAATTTCAATTTTCGGCATATCATTTCCCTTACAGTAGAAAGAAGTATCACCAAAGAGTTTCACTGGAAAAAACATACAACAACTGAGGTTCAGTCAGTATCTTTTACACAATTCAATGTATTTCACTTGATTTTGAGCAATTTTGCGTTTAAATAAAAGAATGTCAGACCTAATAAATCTTTGAGGAGGGATATCAAATGCCCGCAACACTGGTAGAACTTGCAGCCAATATTGTCTCATCACATGCCTCTATTAATGAAATGACAACAGAGGAGCTTCTGAAAGAGATACAGAAGGTTTATGCTGCACTCCAACAACTTGAGATATCAGGAACTACTCTCGAGTCACCTACTGAGTCAGAGAAAAAAGTTCCCACAATGAGCCTAAAAAAAGCATTCCAGGCAGACCAGGTCTTTTGCCTGGTCTGCGGCAGGGGCGGAATGAAAACCCTCGCCCGCCACCTTGCTCAAGCACACGGAATGAAACCAGGCGAATACCGCAAGCAGTTCAATATTCCGGCAAGCCAGCCCTTGACGGCAAGGAACTTCTCGGAAGGCAGAAAGCAAATGGCTCAGGACAGAGGACTGGCTGAAAACCTTGCAAAAGCACGCGCTGTAAGAGCTGCAAAACTGAAAGCTGCGAAAGAAGCACCGAAAAAACCGGGCCGTACTGCCAAGAAAAAAGCCTGACATCCCTTCTTTATCTTTCAACCGTCTGAACCCCGCCACGGATACTGAAACCGCATCGGGGATCAGACGGTTATTTTTGTACCGGCAGTTTTCTCTCTACCCCGTTTTCTGCATACTCTTCAGGATTTCCCACCCTTTTAGAAGATCCAAGGCCCGGAGGATCTGATAGTCGCCCTTGAACTGCTCGTCCATCTTGTAGGCCGGCTGTTTTTGATCCTTTTTGCCGACCTGTTCCTCACTTCCTTCCGTTGCAAAGTGATTCTCCAGATCTTTTTCCCGAATGCTCAAGGTGTCTTTCTTCTCGGCAGCGGTAATTTCCAAACTCTCTACTACGATGTCAGGTGTAATTCCTTTTGCCTGAATAGAACGCCCTTTGGGAGTATAATACTTGGCTGTCGTGAGTCTCAGACCGGAATCCTCGGAAAGAGGGATGATTGTCTGCACGGAACCCTTCCCGAAACTCTGGGTTCCCAGAATAACGGCCCGGTTATGGTCCTGGAGTGCACCTGCCACAATCTCAGAGGCACTGGCACTGCCACCATTTATAAGAACAACCATCGGATAGCCAATCTCTTTATTCCCTTTGCGGGAAGAAAATCTCATTTTTGAGTCAGGGTCTCGCCCTTCCGTGTAAACAATCAACTCACCTTCAGCTATGAAGTGGTCCGCCACCCTGACAGCCTGATCAAGAAGTCCACCCGGATCATTGCGCATATCCAGAATGAGGCCTTTCAGAGAACCGCCATTTTCCTTTTTCAGGGTTTGCAGTGCCTTTACAAGATCCTCGTCAGTTTTTTCTTGAAACTGGGCAATTCTGACATAGCCGTAACCATTGTCGAGAGTCTTGAACTTGACGCTCTTGACCTGAATGATGTCTCGAACCAAGGTAAACTCTTTCGGCTTATCAAAGCCTTCCCGCATTATAGTGATCGTAATTTTGCTGCCCTTTGGCCCTCTCATGTGCTTCACAGCATCAATAATCGTCATATCCTTGGTGAGTTTATCCTCAATTTTCAGTATCTGATCACCTGACTTGATCCCTGCTCGAAAAGCCGGCGTGTCTTCTATTGGAGAGATAACCGTCAGATAACCGTCCTTTACCGTTATTTCAATTCCCAGCCCGCCGAATGACCCTTTTGTCTCAACTTTCAACTCCTTGTACATATCAGGGGGCAGGAAGGAACTGTGCGGGTCAAGCGACGAAAGCATTCCGTTGATGGCACCATAGACAAGTTTCTTTGTATCAACCTCTTCTACATAATTTTTCTGAACAATCTTGAGTACATCGGTAAAGAGCTCTATTGATTCATAATCATTTCCGCTCTCTGCTGCGCATCGGTGCTGCACCCCGAAACCAATTACCACAACTAAGGCAGAAATGGCAGCAATAAACAGAGCAATCCTTCTTCCTTTTCTTTTCGTTACCATTATTCCTCCAAAACTGTGCTTATTTATCTAGTTTTACACTGCTATCGAACCCAGGGAGCCGGATCTATCGGCTTCCCTTGGTATCTAATCTCGAAATAGAGACTTGATCCTTGTGGGGAATCTACGTCCCCGACACTTGCCAAAACCTCATTCGAAGCAACATTTGACCCAACCCTTTTGTACACTTTGGAGTTGTGGGCATAAAGGCTGAAGAAACCGTCGCCGTGGTCCACAATAACCATATTTCCATATCCCTTGAAATAACCGGAGAAGACAATTGTTCCGGAATAAATGGAACGTACGTCAGCTCCAATTGGCGCGGCAATGGATATTCCGTTACTAAACGTATACGAATTGAATTCAGGATGCTTATGCCGGCCGAAGGAACCAACGATCCGGCCTTGTGTTGGCAGGGAAAGTCGGCCTTTTTGGGCGCCAAAACCGGTGGAAGTGGGTGGCGGGACAAAGCTGGTGCCCCCTTTACTGTCAGGCTTAACATATTGTCTACGAGTTTTTGCAGTATATCTCTTTCTACTGGCCGCTTCAAGTTTTTCGACTATTGACTGCAAACGTCTGGAATTTGCCTTAAGTTCCTGCAGTGAGGCAATATATGCCTTCTTATCCTCGCGGACTTTGAGAAGAAAGGAAGCTTTAGTCTTCTTTTCCTCCTCAATTTCCTGCTTTTTCAACACAATACTCTGCTTGAGATTCTCTTTGCGGCGAACATCCTGCTCCATACTTGTCTTCAGTTCCTTGAGTTTCCCGATCCGCTCATTGTACGCCACTACCAGCTGGCGGTCATTTTCCAAAAGGGCCTTCATATAGCGGAGGTTTTCCAGCATCTGCGGCAACGTCTCTGAAGAAAAAAGAAATCGAATGTTACCGACCTCCCCTGCCTTATAAAC
>JAQUHM010000479.1 GCA_028683595.1 Geobacteraceae bacterium
ATTTCACCCATGGTGCCGACCACTATCTCTTTGGCGATGACCCCGGTAATCAGGGCGGAAGCCGCTTCCCAGGTGCCGAAACCGAGAGGCTCGAAGATCGGCGCTACGGCGGCGCCGGTCCGGCCCAGATAGGAATCGCGCTTGGTCTCCACCCCCCAGGGTAGATTCAGCAGGAACCATACCAGGACCGAGACCGCCAGGATGTAGGTTCCGGCCTTTATCAGGAAATGCTTCCCTTTCTCCCAGGTGTGGATACAGAGACTTTGGAAGGAGGGCATCCGGTAGGGGGGCAACTCCATGATGAACATGGGCGCTTCGCCCCGAAACAGGGTCCGTTTGAAGATCAGCCCCATGACGATGGCCAGCGCTATTCCCAGTATATAGAGGGACCAGATGACCGTCCCGGAATTAGCCGGGAAGAAAATCGCGGTGAACAGGACGTAGACCGGCAGGCGCGCCCCGCAGGACATGAGCGGCAGCAGCAGGGTGGTCAGGACCTTGTCCTTGGTATTTTCCAGGGTCCGGGTGGCGTAGACGCCGGGAACATTGCAGCCGAAACTGAGCAGCATGGGGATGAACGACTTGCCGTGCAGGCCGATAGCGTGCATGGCCCGGTCCATGACAAAGGCGGCGCGGGCCATGTAGCCGCTCCCCTCCAGGAAGGTGATGAAGAACATCATGGCGAAGATGACCGGCACAAATACCAGCACGAAGCCGACCCCGGCGATGATACCGTCGTTGACCAGGGAGACGGTCCAGTCCGGCGCGCCCATGGAGCCGAGAATCGCCTCGGCCCAGCGCTTGAAGGGGCCGCTGGTCATGGCATCGATCCAGTCGGCAAAGGGTGAAGAAAGGTCGAAGGTGAGCTTGAACATGATCCACATGGCAGCCAGGAAGATGGGGATACCGAGGAAACGGTTGAGGACCACCCGGTCGATCTTCTCGGTCAGTTCCATCTTTCGCAGTTCGGGTTTCCGGAGGACCTCCCGGGTCAACCCGGCCGCCAGAGAGTAGCGGGCGTCGGCCATTATCGCTTCGATATCGTCACCCTGGGCTATTTTCAGGTGATGGAGGGCTGCGTCCAGTGGAATGTTGGCCTCTATGCCAGCCTCCGAACGCACCCGTTCGTCGCCCTCCATGAGCTTCAGGATGAGCCAGCGTTTCGGATATCTTTCAAACAGCGCCCGGTTAGCGGCTAATAGTTCCTTATCCAGGAGTCCGACCGCGTTCTCGATGTCCTCACCGTAATGCAACTGCCGGGGTTCATGGCCCTTCGTGTCATCGGCGGTTGCGACGACAGCGTTGAGCAAATCGTCCAGGCCACTCTTCTTCACGGCCGAAGTGGGAATGACTGTGACACCGAGCATCTTTTCGATCCCGTTGACATCGATGGCGTACCCTTTCCCCTCGGCTTCGTCGATGATGTTAAGCGCTATAACCACCGGTATCCCCAACTCGATCAACTGTACTGTCAGGTAGAGGTTGCGCTCCAGGTTGGTGGCGTCCACCACGTTGATGATCAGGTCGGGCCGCTCATGGACCAGGTAGTCCCGGGCGATGATCTCCTCCTGGGTATAGGGGGAGAGGGAATAGGTCCCCGGCAGGTCAACCAGCCGGATCTTCGACCCCCTATGCTCGAAGGACGCCTCCTTCTTCTCCACGGTGACCCCGGCCCAGTTGCCCACCTGAAGCCGGGTGCCGGCGATGGCGTTGATCAGGGTCGACTTCCCCGCATTGGGGTTGCCGGCAACCGCCACGGCAATGGTCCGTTTTTCCACCGGATGGAGGGTTGCCTGCTCTCCACCCTCGGCAAGCGCGGCCATTATTTCTTTTGCCTGTATGGTCATACCGACACCTCCACGTCTATCCCCTCGGCCTCACGCTTGCGCAGCGAAAGGCTGTAACTTTTGATCCTCACCTCGATAGGATCGCCCAGGGGCGCGACCTTCAGCACCGCGATTTCCTCTCCCACCAATACCCCCATATCCATCAACCTCCGCTTCAGGGGCCCGATCGCCCCGATGGAGGTTATCCTCCCCTTCTGGCCCGGCTGCAGCCGTGCAAGATTCATCACAGTGTCCTCCTTACCAATATCTTCATAGCAATGCCGCGGGCAAGGGCGATCCGTAATTCGTCTATCTTCACGAGAACAGGCCCATCGCCGCTTCTTAGCATCTCCACCGTCTTTCCAATACGAAAACCGATGTCCTCCATCCGCGCCCCTTCTTTCTCTCTGCCGGATTCAATGCCGCATTCGCATTCACGGCCATCGTTATGGCAACGACAATAGCCATGGTGGCCTTGAATCCGCACTTCCATTATTTCGCCCGACTCTCCGGGGCTCAACAGACCCAGTGGCGTCATGGTGTCTCCTTTCAAAAGCGCACGGCCAGACCGGCCAGCATGCTCACGTCGGTTTCGGGTTTCGTGAGCCCCACTTTCACACCCAGGTCCACGTCGAGCCACTCGGTCACGGAATAAATCGCGCCTGCTATGCAGAACACGGGCGGTGTACTGGAGGTCTTGTCCGTGTTGGTTTCCAGACCGACGTTGGCCGCAAGCTGGAGCCCCTCCATGACCTCGGCGGTGCCGGCAAGGGA
>JAQUHM010000106.1 GCA_028683595.1 Geobacteraceae bacterium
CGCGGCCCTTCGAGTCACGAGACATGTCAACTACCGAAATGCCGGTACTGTAGAGTTCCTGCTCGATCAGGAAGGTAACCACTATTTTATCGAGATGAACCCGCGTATTCAGGTGGAACATACCGTTACCGAAATGATAACTGGTAGAAATCTTGTCCAGGCGCAGATACTGGTGGCACAGGGGGTGCGACTTTCCGATCCGGAAATCAACATTCCCGATCAAAGCGCCATTACCATGTGGGGCCACGCTATCCAATGCCGGATCACAACGGAAGATCCCTCAAATGATTTCGCGCCCGATTTCGGAACGCTGAAGGCATACCGCTCACCAGGAGGTTTCGGTGTGCGCCTCGATGCCGGTAATGCTTTTACCGGAGCCCATATCACCCCCCATTACGATTCGCTCCTTGTCAAAATAAGCACTTGGGCTCTTGACTTTAAAGAAGCGGCGTGTGTCATGAACCGCTCTCTCCAGGAATTCCGGATTCGCGGGGTGAAAACAAATATATGTTTCCTGGAAAACGTTGTGACCAATCCGGTGTTTCTTGCCGGAAACTGCGACACCTCTTTCATTGACAAGCATCCGGAACTGATGGTGATGAAAGAGAGGAGGGACAGGGCGACAAAAATACTCAGTTACCTTGGGAATGTTATTGTCAACGGTTCTCCGGGGATTACCAAACCGCTTCGATCTGCTGAGTTACTGGAGCCACGGATTCCTGCCATCGACAAATTAGCCCCACGTCCTGCCGGAACAATGGACATCCTTCGCGAAAAGGGTGCCGAGGGGCTCTCTCGCTGGATACTGGATCAGAAGAAGATCCTCATTGCTGATACCACGATGCGTGATGCACACCAGTCGCTACTGGCAACAAGGGTCAGGACTCACGACCTTCTCAGAATTGCTGTTCCGACCTCTCATCTTGGCGCCGGGCTCTTTTCCCTGGAAATGTGGGGTGGTGCAACATTTGATGTATCCATGCGTTTCCTCAAGGAATGCCCCTGGCAACGGCTCACCAAACTGAAACTGGCAATTCCCAACATCCTCTTCCAGATGCTGCTTCGCGGCTCAAATGCTGTCGGATATACAAATTATCCCGATAATGTAGTCCAGCGTTTCGTTGAGGAAGCAGCAGTTTCCGGTATTGATGTTTTCAGGGTTTTCGATTCACTTAACTGGACAAAGGGTATGACCGTGGCAATGGATGCGGTTCGTAAGACAGGAAAGGTTTGCGAAGCATCAATTTGCTATACAGGAGACATCTCTGACCCGAAGAGAGATAAGTATCCCCTTGAATATTACATTTCTCTTGCAAAAGAACTGGAGAAAATGGGCGCGCACATCCTAGCCATAAAAGATATGGCGGGACTGCTCAAGCCGTTTGCGGCCTATAAACTGGTAAAAGCCTTAAAGGATGAGATCGGAATACCCATCCATCTCCATACTCATGATACTTCTGGTAATGGTGAAGCGTCTCTCTTGATGGCTTGTCAGGCCGGTGTCGACATTATCGATGCCTCTCTTTCGTCGATTTCCGGTCTCACTTCGCAGCCAAACCTCAATTCCATTATCGCCGCCTTGCGCGGAACTGAGTGGGATCCTCAACTCAACGAAATCGGACTGCAAAAACTTGCCAACTACTGGGAAACGGTACGTGACTATTACACTCCTTTCGAGTCGGGCCTCAAGAGTGCTACCGCTGAGGTCTATCATCACGAGATACCTGGTGGTCAATACTCTAACTACAAGCCGCAAGTTGCCGCCTTGGGTTTGCTGGACCAGTGGGACGAATGCAAGGAAATGTACCACAAGGTGAATCGCCTCTTCGGTGATATCATCAAGGTTACGCCCTCGTCGAAAGTTGTCGGTGATATGACAATCTTTTTGGTGAAAAACAATATGGATGTCGAAGACGTGTTTATCAAAGGACAAGATCTGACATTCCCCGGATCGGTAATAGGCTTCTTCAAAGGGATGATAGGGCAGCCCTATGGTGGTTTCCCCGAGAAACTGCAGCAAATAATTCTAAAGGGGGAGGAGCCGATTACCTGTCGACCGGGCGAGCTCCTCAAACCTGTTGACTTTGAACAGGAGCGTTTGGAGATTCAGAAAAAAGTCGGACATCTTGTCGATGACAAAAGGCTTCTTTCCAATACCCTTTATCCAAATGTATATCCAGATTTTGATAAACACCGTCAACTCTACTCAGATACATCGGTTATTCCAACGCCGATATTTTTCTACGGTCTTGAGCCTGGCCAGGAAACCTCTGTTGAGATTGACCCCGGCAAAACCCTCATAATAAAACTGAACGCCATCGGTGCTGTCCATGAGGATGGTACCCGTCAGGTATACTTTGAACTGAACGGACTTGCCCGTCAGGTTTGTATTCGTGATTATTCTGTTGAAACGGATGAAAAAGAGCGTTTGAAAGCTGACCCCTCCAATCCTCTGCATATCGGTGCGCCCATGCCTGGAAAGATTCTCAAAATTTCGGTCAAGGTCGGTGATGAAGTGAAGTCTGGTGATATCCTGATGGTTACCGAGGCTATGAAACTTGAAGCGAACATTAAGGCCCGTGCAGATGGTAAAATTGCAGAAGTGAAGTTTGATGAAGGTGATAAGGTTGAAAAGGGAGATCTTCTGGTTGTTCTAGCCTAGCAGAAAGGATATCTAAAGGCCATCCGGATGCTTTCTGTATGGCAAATTACATTTGCAAAAAATCCCCTCAGGATGCAAAACCTGGGGGGATTTTTTGTCAAAAACCTTTCAGCCCGGAAATCGTCCCGCCTGAAACTGACAGCATTCAGAACAAGTATCCACGATGATAGATGCAAATAATTGTCGGCATGCAATGCTACTACCGGCTGATAACACGGAACTATCCGTAAACTGTTACTGGATGGTTTTACTTGCTTCATTAGAAAAGGAGCTTTCTTTCCCGAGCGAGTCATAGCAAGTAACTGCTATGTAATAGGTGCCTGGAGCAAGTCCATTGATGGTGCAGGTTGTCTGCGTGCCAGTATTTAGTGTCTTGGTATAGTTCCCGGACGAAGTGCCGTAATGTACTTTATACCCCGAAATATTCAGAACCGCAGTTCCGTCACTATTTACAGGTGCGTCCCATGCAAGCGTCATGGAACCTGTGGTCGTTTCACTCCCTTCAATAGAAGTACTGCCACTTTCTCCCGCCCCACTACCGCAACCTGCCACGGAAAACATTAAAAACATCACCAGGGCTCCAGCGAAAAGAAACTTTGTCATATCGAATTACCTCCCATGAATCTTGTTGAAAACACCATACATCCAGGCTACAAAAAAAGCCGGGCTGAATATCTGAGTGATATTTCGGCGACCCGGCTGTCTCCATGAGACCCTGTAGGCTTTCCGTCCCATCCTCACGGATGGTTTAGTATTATCGTATATCCTTGGGTAGTATCTGAATAAGAATTGATTTTTGAAGGATTATTTTTACAATGAGAGTCATTTTCTGTCAAGCAAAATCCCAAAATAGGAACAATTATGTAACATCATCAGACCGGTAGCTGTTTTTCTCAAAATATAATCAGCTGCATAGGGAGACATCTGCTTGTTACTTAAGGTGTTGCGCTGTCTACTGCTTTCCGACCATCTATATGAAGTGAGAGAGTCGGAATTCGTAATGGCGGAAGTTGTCTCTTTCATAACAAGAAAGGGGTTACGAAAAATCGTAACCCCTTAAATGGTGCGGTGGACTGGAATCGAACCAGCACAGCCTTGCAGCCACCAGCCCCTCAAGCTGGCGCGTCTACCAATTCCGCCACCACCGCAAAATGAAAATATATTTATACTATAAAAGTTCTGATGTTTATTCGACATGACGGACAAAGTGAGGTGTCTTCCACATCGCTGGTGAGTTTTATTTTTTAGCAGTTTAACGATAATATGTCAACGATAATTTGGGCGTTCCATTACTTTTTTTGTGATTGTTGAGGCGCCACTGGCGCGGGTGCAGGGGTAGGCACGGTCTTTGGTACAACCTTAACCGCAGCCTTTGCCGGCATGACGGAAGAGCTTCCTGATTTTCCCGACAGGTAGGCCAGGGAAAGTGAAGTAATCATAAAAATGATTGCTGCTGATGCAGTCATTTTCCCGAGGAAAGTACTGCCGCCACCAGCACCGAACAGGGATTGACTTGAGCCGGTACCAAATGTCGCACCAAGGTCTGCCCCTTTTCCGGCTTGCAGAAGTACGATTGTTATCAGTGAGATACTAACAAAGATGTGAAGGGTAATCAAAAAACCTTGCATCGTATATCAACCTTTCTTGGTGAAATAAAACGAAACAATATCACGATTGCAGCGGTAATAAAAGAAGTTATTTCCGGAAATGGATTATAGACGCAAAGGATTCGGCCGTCAGGCTTGCTCCGCCCACAAGAGCACCATCAATGTCCGGCTGTACCATCAGGCTGCGGATATTGTCAGGCTTCACGCTGCCACCATAAAGAATGCGAATTCCGTCTGCGAGGGAAGAAGAATACAGTTCGGCGATCAGTCGTCGGATGAATGCATGAGATTCTTGAGCCTGTTCATCTGTTGCCGTTTTACCCGTTCCAATTGCCCAGACAGGTTCGTAGGCGAGGATGACATGCTTCATTTCGTCAGGGGAAAGATTTTCAATACCTTTTTTAATCTGAGTATTGAGAACGGTAAAGGTTTGGTCAGCTTCACGTTCCTGCAGGGTTTCACCAATACAGAAGATTGCTGTAAGGCCGGCACGGATTGCTGCCCTGATTTTTTTGTTTACCTTCTCATCCGTTTCATCAAAAAGTTGACGTCTTTCAGAATGGCCGATGATTACGTGGCTGCATCCCGCATCAATAAGCATGTTCGGTGAAACTTCGCCAGTATAAGGACCTTCCTCTTCCCAGAAGCAATCCTGTCCCGCTACTGAAATCGGTGAATCAAACAACAGTGAGCGAACAGGGCCAAGGACGGTAAAGGAGGGCGCTACTATAATTTCAATATCCTCCACATCCTTGACAAGAGAAGATAGCTCCTGGACCAACTGCAGCGCCTCTGCCGTTTTCTTGAATAGCTTCCAGTTCCCTGCTATGACAGGCATCCGCATGGATTACTCCTTGGTTTGTTGTTTATGCGTGACCTTTTTCTTCAAGGACCCTGATACCGGGTAGAACTTTTCCTTCAAGCAACTCAAGGAAAGCGCCACCACCTGTGGATATATAGCTTATTTTTGCGAATTCACCGGCCCGATGTACCGCCACATCGGTGTCACCACCACCAACTATTGTCAGGGCATAGGAATTTGCCACGGCACTTACCATGGCGAAGGTTCCGCGTGAGAATGCATCCATTTCAAAAACACCCATGGGTCCGTTCCAGATAATGGTCTTGGCATTCTGTAATGCCTCGGAAAAGAGAGTAACTGTTGCCGGACCAATATCAAGAGCCATCCAGTCATGGGGAATTTCCTGTATAGTGGTGATTTTTATCTCCGCTGCCGGATCAAAGCGGTCAGCCACAACACAATCAACCGGGAGATAGATTTTGACACCTTTTTCCCGTGCCTTATTGTAGGCATTACGAGCCGTTTCAAGAAGTGATTCTTCCACAAGGGATTTTCCGATGCTGTATCCCAAGGCTTTCAGAAAGGTGAATGCCATTCCGCCACCAATGATCAGCTTATCAACTTTATTCAATAGATTGTCTATTACTTCTATTTTTCCGGAAACCTTTGCACCACCAAGGATGGCAACCAGGGGATGCACAGGGTTTCGCATGGCTTTCGC
Organism: Geobacteraceae bacterium; assembly: GCA_028683595.1. Lineage (GTDB taxonomy): Bacteria > Desulfobacterota > Desulfuromonadia > Geobacterales > Geobacteraceae > RPRC01. Next base: position 5,793 of record JAQUHM010000106.1, read on the forward strand.
AAAGAAGCTCATCTCTTTTTTCATAAGAAAGCCCGCGGCAATCACAGGAATATAGTTCGTTATTGCTTCAACAGAGGCATGGGCCCGGTGAGATACCGCAAAGGCATCGTTTACGTATACATCGCAATCATCTGCAAGTGCTTTGGCAAAATCAGAGTCATTCTTTTCTTCGCCAGGGTAGAAGCGGAGATTTTCCAACATGACAACATCGCCCGGTTTCATGTTGTTCACCAAGGTAACAACCTGTTCGCCGATACAATCCGGAGCCAAGATAACTTCCTTGTCGAGAAGGCGGGAAAGCCGGATCGCAGCGGGTGACATGGAGAATTTGGAATTCTTTTCTCCTTTTGGTCGCCCAAGATGAGATGCAATGATTACTTTCGCATTGCAGTCAAGGGCATAATTGATAGTCGGAAGTACTGCGCGAATGCGGGTATCGTCGGTTATGTTTCCGTTGTCGTCGACAGGCACATTGAAGTCTACGCGCAGGAATATTTTTTTACCGGATAGATCCTTTATTTCATCGACATAGCGAATTGTCATACATTCGACTCCTTGAATAAAATATATAATTATGCGCAATTTACAACAGGAACTGTCTGGAGGCCATCTTTCCCAAGGGGAAAAGACGACCGCACTCCGCCTTTTGTTTTGTTGAGGTAGGTTTGCACAGTAAATCCGATGGGTTTTGGCTCCTGGCTTTGACGGGGGACCATAAAAGAGACAGGCGCTAAAAGAACCGGAGTTCACAGGAATAAAGTGGCCTTACAGGATACAGGTTTTATCTTGCTACCAAGCGTAGCATGTCGATCAGCCGATTGGAAAAACCACATTCGTTATCGTACCAAGAGATAATCTTTACCAGATTTCCGTCAATCACCTTGGTGGACAGGGCATCAACAATGGAAGAATGCGGATTTCCGTTATAGTCAATGGAGACGAGCGGCTCTTCGCAAAAATCCAGAATCCCCTTAAGGGTGGTTCTTGATGCCTTTTTTAAAGCATTGTTAACCTTTTCCGTGTCCGTTCTTCTCGAAAACTGAGCGACAAAGTCAACAACTGAGACATTGGGTGTTGGTACGCGAATCGCCATGCCGTCAATTTTCCCTTTCAGTTCGGGAATGACGAGAGAAATGGCACGTGCCGCACCAGTGGCTGTCGGTATCATTGAAAGCGCAGCAGCCCGCGCTCTCCTGAGATCCTTGTGAGGAAGGTCAAGGATGCGCTGGTCGTTTGTATAGGAGTGGATGGTCGTCATAAGTCCCTTTTCGATACCGAAGTTTTCGTGAAGGACTTTCGCGACTGGGGCCAGGCAGTTCGTTGTACACGACGCATTGGAAAGGATAAAGTGTTTCTCCGGGTCGTACATGCTATCATTTACTCCCATTACTATGGTAATATCGGGATCGGTGGCCGGGGCTGTGATGATAACTTTGGTCGCTCCTGCCTTCAGGTGCAGTTCTGCCTGATCGCGGGTTGTGAAGTGTCCCGTTGATTCGAGGACCACATCAATGGACTCGCTTTTCCAGGGAAGTTCATCAGGGTTTTTTTGAGAATAAATCTTGATCGGTTTCCGGTTGATGATTATGCAGCCATCGCCCACTTCAACCTTTCCGGGGAAAGTGCCGTGGACGGAATCGTATTTGAAAAGATGTGCGAGAATTTTCGGTTCACTCAAATCATTGATGGCAGCAAACTCCAGATCCTTTACGCGCAATGCTTGCCGAAGAACCATTCGGCCAATTCTACCGAAACCATTTATTGCAACTCGTAGTGACACTGGCGAACCTCCTAACAAAATTTGGGACAACTCTAACGGGCACACGATGTCTGCCGAAACAAGGATACTATACAAGCTGGCGCGCTTCCGTCAATCTTTTTGTGGAAAGTTCTAGGTCGTGTTTTTTGCCGGAATCACGGCTAAATGGGCTTTGCATCGCAGTTACAGGGATTTTTCTATTTCATGTGTACATATATATGTGCGCTGTCTCACAAGTTTCATCTTGAATCTTTTTCAGCTTTTATGTATAAAATGATGAGTTTACATCTTTCCTCCACGTTACTTGCTCTCAATGGTATGTTTTCTCGTTCCGGTAAAGGAGGAGCACCTTCTTTTCGGAGTTATACTGTCTTTATATTTCAGGAGGATCTTTGCGAGTCTGTCTGCTTGCCAGTGGCAGCAAGGGTAACTCCCTTTTTGTCGAAACAGGTGAAACCAAAATCCTGGTCGATGCCGGACTTTCTGCCCGTGAAATTGCTTGCAGGCTTGAATCAATTGGAGTTAACGCTTCAGAACTCAACGGTATACTGATAAGCCATGAGCATGTTGATCATATTCGCGGAGCAGGAACACTCGCGAGAAGGTTCAAGATTCCAGTTCTCATCAGCTATCCTGCCAGCAATCAGACGCATGAACATTTTCGTTCAGCCAGTCTCGTCGAATTTGAGTCCGGCTGCTCCTTCGAATTCAGAGATATTCTTATAGACCCCTTTCCAACAACTCACGATTCAGCCGACCCGGTAGGTTTTGTCATTGACAGTCATGAGGCGCGAATAGGGTTTGCTACTGATCTTGGCATAGTAACCAGGCTTGTACAGGAAAAACTCAAGAAAAGCAGGGTGCTTGTTCTTGAAGCAAACCACGACGAAGACATGTTGCTGAACGGTCCTTATCCATGGCACCTGAAGCAGAGAATTAAATCACGTCATGGACATCTTTCCAATGTAGAGTCGGTAGATCTTCTTGCGGAAGTCATGCATCCGGGTCTTGAAGGGGTGTTTCTGGCCCATCTTTCGGAAGCAAACAATTTGCCTGAGATCGCCCTTGAAGTTTACCGGAAGCACCTTTCCTGCACTACTGTCTGTTCACCGCGGATTTTTGTCGGCAAGCAGCAAAGCGTCACTGAGGTTTTGTCGTTGTAAATAATCAGCAGGCAATAACCAGTCACTCAATAGCATATTCTTCATACGTAGTACTTCTGTACTTATTAAACATTTACTTATTAATGGAGTAATTATCTGATGATAGAAAGATACAGCCGGCCGGAAATGACTGGAATCTGGAGCGCGGAAAACCGCTACCGGAAATGGTTGGAAATAGAACTGTACGCATGTGAAGCGCACGCCGAAATGGGAACGATCCCCCGTGAAGCAATGGAACGAATCAAGGCAAAAGCCGACTTCGATGTCCCGCGCATTGATGAGATAGAAAAGGTTGTCAAACATGACGTAATAGCCTTTTTGACCTCGGTAGCGGATTATATCGGCGATGACTCCCGTTTTCTGCACGTTGGCATGACGTCATCGGATGTTCTCGATACCTCACTGGCCATGCTTTTACGTGAAAGTGGCCTTCTTATTATCGAAGACATGAAAGGCCTGATGGCAGCGCTGAAGAAAAAGGCCTATGAACACAAGGACACGGCCATGATCGGTCGTTCTCACGGAATCCATGCCGAACCGGTTACCTTCGGTATCAAGATGGCGCTTTGGTACGATGAGATGAGGCGAAACCTTCGTCGCATGGAATCAGCGGTTGAAACAATTTCCTATGGCAAGATATCCGGTGCGGTAGGAACCTTCGCAAATATTGATCCGAAAGTCGAAGAAGTTGTCTGCGCACGTGCCGGTTTAAAGCCTGCACCCTGTTCAACCCAGATCGTTCAGAGGGACCGGCACGCTGAGTTCTTTACAACCCTCGCAATAATTGCCTCATCCATTGAGAAATTTGCCGTTGAGATCCGTCATCTTCAAAGGACTGAAGTTCTTGAGGCAGAGGAATTTTTCAGTAAAGGGCAAAAGGGCTCGTCCGCCATGCCCCATAAGAGGAATCCTGTCCTGTCCGAAAATCTTAGTGGTCTCGCCCGTCTGATCAGGGGATATGCCGTCTCGGCGTTGGAAAACGTCCCTCTCTGGCACGAAAGGGATATTTCCCATTCATCCGTTGAGCGGGTGATAGCTCCCGATGCTACCGTGCTGATGGATTTTATGCTTCACCGCTGTACAGGTTTGATTGACAACCTTGTAGTCTATCCGGAAAACATGTTAAAAAACCTGAACCTGATGCGGGGGCTCGTATTCTCCCAGAGGGTTCTGCTGGAGCTTGCCAGAAAAGGTGCTTCCCGCGAAAATGCCTATACACTTGTACAGAGAAACGCCATGAAAGTATGGGAAAAGGGGAGAGATTTCCGTGAGGAACTCCTTGCCGACACCGAGGTCCGCTCATACCTTTCCAGTGAGGAAATTGACAACGCCTTTGATCTTGCCTATCACTTCAAACATGTCGATACCATTTTTGCTAGAGTCTTCGGTAAATAGAATGCAAGACTTTTTCCTTTCCCTGGTTGAGAGTGACAAGATTCTCACTTGGGCCAAGGAATGTGTGCTTGCGTTTCTTATCGTCATTCTTTTCTGGGGATTGTCCCGCTTTCTGCGCCACCTTTTCATAAAATGGCTGCCCCGGGTTGCACGGTTCACCCACACGGAACTGGACGAGCGAGTGCTGCAGCGGATAACACCGCCGATTGAACTCCTTACCATAACTGCCGGGCTTTACCTGGCGGTAAGGATTTTTCCGATTCATGACCGTGTACAGGTCATCCTGTCAGGTGTGGTCTTTATTGTAAATGTCCTGATTTTTGCCAATATTACCTATCGGATTGCGGACGAGTTCCTTGCCTGGTACGCCAACCGTGTTGAAAAAAGAACCGGGACAAAAGTTGGGACACAGGTATTTCCTCTGATCCGGAAGGTGTTTACCATTTTCCTGGTCTGTGCGGCCCTGATTGTAGTTCTGAAGCACTTCGGTTATGATGTCTTGTCTCTATTGACCGCTCTTGGACTGGGCTCCCTGGCTATTGGTCTTGCAGCTAAGGATACGCTGGCAAACATGATCTCAGGATTCACTCTGATGATCGACAGGCCTTTCCGGATCGGCGACAGAATTCAGCTGGCAAGTGGCAAAGCCGGAGATGTAGTGGATATAGGCCTTCGCAGTACAAGAATAA
>JAQUHM010000480.1 GCA_028683595.1 Geobacteraceae bacterium
GTTGGCAAGATCATCATCCGGGTTATCCAACCGACCCTTGCGAATCCAGCCATGAACCCATTGGCTCATTCCCCGGACCAGGTACTGTGAGTCGCTGAATACTCGCACTGTTTTCGGGCTGTTCAGGGCTTCCAGCCCCCGAATTGCCGCAAGCAGTTCCATCCTTTGGGAAGTGGCCGCGGGCTCAAAGCCGCTTACCGCCTTTTCATGGTCCCCATAGCGAAGGATCACGCCATATCCCCCTGGTCCCGAGTCTCTTCCCGAGCCATCGCAGTAGATTTCGACCACTCCCGGTGCAGGCGGGGTGAAGGCGATTGCTAACGCTTCAAATTCCAGTTCGCGCAACAGGGGAAGCAAGTCCGAAAGGCTGGGCTTCAGTCGCTGGAGATCAGCAAGGGGAACCTCCAGCGGAACGTCATATCTGACGGTTGCCAGGGTTTTTGAGAGCAGGGCCTGGTCTTTATAGATCTGTAAATTCTCCCGGCGTTTCTTACCATTAACCAGACTTTTCCAGCGGAGGACGCCTTCCAGGGAACCGAACTGCTGTACCAGCTTTGCAGCGGTTTTCTCGCCGATACCGGGAACTCCCGGTATATTGTCCGAGGTGTCGCCGGCCAGTCCCAGGATATCCGGTACCAGTTCAGGGGGGACACCGAAACGGTGGAGGACATCTTGCGGCCCCGAACAGGTCTCCTTCATGGTGTCCAGCAGACGAATCCGTTCACTGACGATCTGCATCAAATCCTTGTCGCCGGTGACTACCGTGACCTGGATTCCCTCTGCTGCATAGCGGCGGGCCAGAGTTGCAATGACATCGTCTGCCTCAAACCCGGGAGCTTCCAGGGCAGGGATAGCGAGCGCCTGTAAAACCTTCTTGATGTAAGGAATCTGCGGGCCGAGGTCCTCGGGCATGGCGTCCCGATTAGCCTTGTATTCGGGGTAGATTTCCCTGCGGAAAGTCTCTTCCCTCGGACGGTCGAATACCACTGCCAGATACTGGGGGGTGTTTTCCTGCAGGAGGCCCAGGAGCATTTTCGTGAAACCATATACGGCATTGGTCGGCATGCCGCCAGTGGTGGCGAGATCCCGGATTCCATAATAGGCGCGGTAGATGTAACTGGAGCCGTCCAGCAAATACAGTTGAGGTAATATTTTCACATTCTCTCCAAACAGGTGCCCTGGTACCCGGAATTCCGCCCATCAACTTGAGAGAAAGGAAAGGCCCCTTCAGGATCCCTTCCCACGGCGATGAGAGTCTCAGTTGAATGTGCGAATTTTGAAAAAACGCCCTTTGATTTTATGAGCCGTCAGGCGCGCCAGGGCGAGCTTGGCGCTGGCGCGCCTGACGGCGACATAGGTGTGAAAATCGAAGACATTGATCCTGCCGACCTCGTCTGCCGGGATGCCGGCGTCGCCGGTGAGGGCACCGAGGATATCTCCGGGTCGCAGCTTGTTTTTGCGCCCGCCGTCGATGCAGAGGGTTACCATAGGCGCTTCGAGGGCTGCGGACGAGGGCATAGCCAGCGTCTCCAATTCGGCGCGGGGCACGGTTTCGCCGAGATAGACCTCGATCGCCGTTGCGCGCCGGTTTTCTGCAGCGGTCACCAGACTCAGGGCCAGCCCTTGCTCCCCGGCGCGACCGGTGCGGCCGATACGGTGGATATGAATCTCCGGATCGCGGGTGAGCTCGTAGTTGACTACGGCGGTCAGTTCCTTGATGTCGATGCCGCGTGCCGCGACATCGGTGGCGACCAGAATGGAGACACTTTTGTTGGCAAAGCGTGCCAGCACCTGGTCCCGTTCGCGCTGTTCCAGGTCGCCGTGGATCGCCAGTGCCGAGAAGCCGCGCTCTGTCAGCGCATCGGCCACCTCTTGACACTCCTTTTTGGTATTGCAAAAGACCAGGGTCGATTCCGGCCGGTAATGACCGAGAATCCGGGCCAGCGCGGCAAGTCGCTCCTTGTTTTCCACCAAAAAGAAGAGCTGCTTGATCTGATCGCCGTCATGGACCGTCTCGACCTTCACCGTGACCGGTTGCTGCTGCACCGTTGCGCTCATGGCGGTAATCGATTCCGGATAGGTGGCCGAGAAGAGCAGGGTCTGTCGCTGGCTCGGAGTGGCGGCGACAATGGTGCCGATATCATCCTGGAAGCCCATATCGAGCATGCGATCGGCTTCATCGAGGACCAGGATGCTCAGGGATGTAAGATCGAGACTGCCGCGCCGCAGGTGATCGAGAATCCGGCCCGGAGTGCCGACCACGATATGGGCACCGTGTTCGAGAGAGCCGAGCTGGGGACCGAAGGGGACGCCGCCGCAGAGGGTGAGAATCTTGATATTGTCGGTAAAGCGGGCGAGGCGCCGCAATTCCTTACCGACCTGGTCAGCGAGTTCGCGGGTTGGACACAATACCAGCCCTTGGACCCTGAAGCTGCTTACTACCAGGCGCGACAGGAGCCCGATGCCAAAGGCGGCGGTCTTGCCGCTGCCGGTTTTCGCCTGGGCGATTACGTCGGTACCCGCAAGAATCGGCGGCAGACTGTGGGCCTGAATTGGTGTCATCTCGCTATAGCCGAGGGAGTCAAGGTTCTG
>JAQUHM010000107.1:0-1969 GCA_028683595.1 Geobacteraceae bacterium
ATTTGCTTCGTTCGGTGCCTTTAGAGGGATGCGATCTCATCCTCTGCCGAAATGTCCTTATCTATCTCGAGAGAAGTCACCAGGAAGCTCTCCTGAAAAGATTTGCCAACTCGCTCCGGGGAGGGGGAATCCTGGTACTGGGCAAAACAGAAAACCTGATGGGTGAAGTTCGGGAACTTTACCAGACCCTTTGTCCCGTCGAACGAATTTACCGAAAAAGGTAACACGTGATACACTGACAGCGTAACAACGTGCAGTCAAGGCACCTTAGCTTCCCTGTACCTTCTGAAAGGAGAATTTCATGCGTATACCGATCGGATACAAATTCATCCTCGGATTTGTCGTGGTTGTGGCAGCGGTTGCTTTCGCTCCCAGTGGAGTCCAACTGCTCGGCTATTCACCTGAGAGCACAAAGATCTTGACCTTCGCAGTGGCACTCACCATCGGACTTATCCTCGGCTGGATTTTCTCCAAGACTTTTACCAGAAACATTACCACATTGAATGAATCCGCCGAAGCCATCAGCAGGGGAGACCTTACGAAAGAAGTCGTTCTCGCCAAAACCCGTTTTCCAGATGAAACGATTGACATGGGTATCTCCATCCATCGCATGATGGAACATCTCCGGGAACTTGTCAGGAGCATCAGGGAAATTTCTGAAAAGGTTTCCGAATCAGCAAAAACTCTTTCTTCGACAGCACTTGAAATCAATGCCTCCACCGAAGAAGTCGCCTTTGCCGTGGAACATATTTCCCGCGGTGCGGAAAACCAGGCCGAAATGGTGAGCAAAAGCTCCAAGGTCATCCATGAGATGGCCATTTCCATAGAACTGATCGCAAAAAGAGCTCGGGAAGCCTCTGGAGCAGCCAGGGAGACAAGTCTTACTGCCCGTCGTGGTGGAGAACAGTCAAAAGACCTCCTGGAAAAAATGCGGGGCTTCTTCGACAAGGTCGAACAGAGCGGACGACAGTTCATGGAATTCAATGCAAAATTGCAACGGGTTGGGAAAATTGCCGATTTTATTGGTGATGTTGCCCGACAGACAAACATGCTGGCCCTGAACGCTTCCATTGAAGCTGCACGTGCAGGAGAATACGGCAAAGGTTTTGCGGTTGTTGCGGAAGAAGTGCGAAAACTTTCGGAAGGGGCGGGCAGATCGGCCGAGGATATTCTTGAACTGATCAGTGGAATTCGGGAAGAAAGCCATCGGGTGCAGGACACGATCCTGGAGATTTCCAAAAACATCGGTGAAGGCAAGAAAAATATCGATATCACGGTAGATTCTTTTCAGGAAATCATGGATACGGTGGTAGAAACCGAGCGCAAAACCAACAGTATTGCCGACATGTCAGCCATGCAGACCGACGGTGCCGGCCAGATGGTCAAGAACGTGGATGAAATAGCCAAAGTGGCTGAAGACAACGCAGCCTCGACAGAGCAGGTTTCCGCAGCTACCCAGGAACAGGCGGTTGCCATGCAGGAAATGGCCCTGGCCGCCCGGGAGTTGGCAATCCTATCCGACAGCCTTCTCCAGAGCGTTGAGCGCTTTATCCTTCCCCCGAAGGAGGGGCATGTCCAATGAGCGGCCGGGGCAGGCGCTTCCTGATCTTCACTCTGCGAGGCGACCGGTATGCCATGAATGTCAGTGATCTTTCCGAGGTTATGGAAACACCCCCAACATTCCCGATACCCAAGGCTCCGAAGACCTTCCTCGGGGTGATGAATTTCCACGGCACCCCGACACCGGTACTCGATCTGGCATCATTCCTCCACGGCGATATACCAATAAGCTCCGGGAGGATCTTGATCCTTGACCATAAGATCGGATCGCTGGCGTTGCGGATAGACACGGTTGAGCGTATCATCTCCGATATTCGAGGTCTTCAGATACAGGAGGAGGAGAGTGCCTATGTGCGCCAGTCAATCCTGTTCAATAATGAAATAATCCCGCTTATTGCTCTAGATATCC
>JAQUHM010000107.1:1979-10763 GCA_028683595.1 Geobacteraceae bacterium
GTTATCCTTATGTCTGAACTGGAAAATGAAAGACGTATCGGTTGCGGAAGAAACGACCCTAGCGAGAGTGAGAAGGCAGAGAAGGTATGAGACCAGAACGGAGGACAGCATAAATGGACATGTCCCAGTACAAGGATCTGTTCATCTCCGAAGTCAGGGAACACATCCAAGGCATGAATGAGGCGATCGTGACCTTGGAAGGAGAGCCCGAAAACCGGGAAAAAATCGACTTCCTGTTCAGGATGGCCCACTCCATCAAAGGAATGGCCGCTTCCATGGGATATGGCGAAATGGCAGAACTCTCCCATAAAATGGAAGATCTCATGGATCGTGTCAGGAAGGGAACCATAGGGTTTGTTTCCGCGATTGCAGACCTGCTGCTCGAAGGGAGCGACCTCCTCTCTACCATGCTTAATGACGTGGAGGCAGGGGGAAGCGGACATCACGACATTCTCGATCAGGTACAACGACTGACCGGCTTCACTCCGTCCCAAGCTGATATGGCAACACTGCAGACTCCGGGACTGGCCACCACGGACCAGCCTCCGGAAAAAAAATCTCCGAAGACGCTGGAACAGGAGATCGTCAGAGAAAAACCCGATTCACCACAAAACGTTCGGGTAAAGACCGAAGTACTTGACACCTTGGTGAATATTACCGGTGAATTGCTCACCCACAAAAACCGGATGATTGCACTGTCACGAGATGTAAAAAGCCCTGCACTGACCGAAGCGATTTCCGACCTTTCCCACCTTGTCAGGGAATTACATGACGAAGTACTAAAGGTTAGGCTTATGCCCTTTGCCACCGTTGCGAACCGCCTTCCCAGAATTGTCCGCGACTTGGCAAAAAAGAGCGGCAAAGAGATCCTCTTCGAGGTTTCCGGCAAGGAAATCGAGTTGGACCGTGGTATCGTGGAGGAACTCTCCGACCCTCTGCTTCACATCTTGCGGAACGCTGTGGATCACGGACTGGAAATACCGGCAGATCGCATTGCAGCGGGCAAGAAGCCTGAAGGAACCATTTCCGTTGACGTTCACCGGGAAAAGGACCGGGTACTCATCACAATCAGCGATGATGGCAAGGGAATGGATCCTCAACGACTCGTGGCTGCCGCGGTCGAAAAGGGTCTTCTCCGACGGGAAGAAGCCAACCTGTTATCACCGCAACAGGTGTTGATGCTGGTCTGTCTTCCCGGCTTCTCCACCGCAGCCGAAATAACCGACGTTTCCGGACGAGGGGTTGGCATGGATGCCGTTCGCGCCACAGTCCAAGCCATTGGCGGAAACCTTTCCATTGAATCCACACCGGGAAAAGGAAGTTGCTTCACCCTTTCACTGCCACTGACCATTTCCATAATCCAGATCCTGCTTGTTGCCTGTTCCTCAATGGTTGTGGGACTTCCCGTGACCAAGGTTCTCCGAACTGTCGATATCAGAAAGGATTCTGTCCTGAGTCGCGGCAAAAGGAAGGTATTTCGACTGGGTGACGAGGAAATCCCCCTGGTAAGTCTCCATAGACTGCTCGATCTCCCATTCTCCACGATAAAGGGTGAGAGCATTCCAGCTGTGGTCGTAGAAATCAGTGAACGTACGGTGGCACTCGTTGTGGACCGGTTTGTGGGCCAGCAAGATGTTTTCGTAAAGCCGTTCGGTAGCCCCCTGAACCGGATGAAAGGTTTTTTCGGAGGAGCTATTCTCGGAGACGGTCAGGTGATCTTTATTATTGATCCGGGAAATCTGCTTTAAGCGTCCGCACATCCGCATTCATTTCTGTCCGCCTGTCCCTCTTGCAGAATCATCGTAGTAGAAACGGTGAAAGAGGTTGCACCAATAGTAGAGTTATGTCACTATCAGCCGCGTTTTTCGGGATTTTCCGGAAAGGAACTACATGAAAAAATTCATTTCACTTATTATTTTCAGCTGCACCGTTACCCTCAATCTTCTTTCCGCCCCACCGGCCCGGGCAGAAGCAAAACTCAAAGACGTAATTTCCACCGTGGAGCAAAGCTATAACTCCCTTGCCGATCTGCAGGCAAGCTTTTCTCAGAAGACTTTTGTTGCCTCGGTCAAGAGAGAACAGAAGGGAAACGGCACACTCTCCATCAAAAAGAATTCCAAAGGTCCGGCCATGTTCCGTTTCGACTATACGAAACCGCAGCAACTGATCGTTTCGGATGGTTCCACTGTCTGGTACTATCTCCCGGAAAACAGGCAAGTGATGGTTAGTGATCTGAAAAGTCTCCTCGAAGGAGGACAGGGAGTAACCCTAAATTACCTGACAGGCATCGGCAGGATTTCGCGTGACTTCGCCATTAAACCATTTAATGGGGGACGTGACGCAAAGGGGAACTACCTTCTCGAACTCATACCGAAAACCCCGAGTCGGAATCTGGCAAAACTCGAGATGACCGTATCGTCGGAAGACGTTGGCATTTTCCTCAAAAAAGGAAAAATTCGAAACACGTTTCCGATCCTGACCTCTGTCATATACGATCAGTTAGGCACCAGAACAACCATAGATTTCAGTAAAGTCCGGGTTAACCGGGGTTTGCCGGCTTCTCTCTTTCAATTCAAGGTACCTGCCGGCGTGGAAGTCCTGCGCCACTGACCGGCACAATTCGTACTGGAAGCAATGTAGTGCACCCTGCTCAGGCAGGTCCGGAGCTTCTGCCAGGACAAGTTACTCCGCATTCCCAGGAAAATACAGAAAGGAGGCATACTATGCCATCATTTGATATTGTTTCCAAAGTCGAGATGCAGGAAGTCGACAATGCGGTCAACCAGACCATCAAGGAAATTGCCCAGCGTTACGACTTCAAGAAATCAAAAAGCGAAGTCTCCCTGGAAAAGGAAACCATCAAGATTCTAACTGAAGATGATTTCCGTCTGAAGGCAATTATCGATATCCTCCAGTCAAAGTGCCTGAAGCGGGGTGTTTCCGTCAAAACATTACAGCAGGGTTCCGTCGAATCCGCCTCAGGAGGAATGGTCCGTCAGGTAATCACCATTCAGCAAGGCATCTCGAAGGAAAAAGGCAAGGAAGTAATTGCCGCCATCAAGGAAACAAAACTGAAGGTACAGGCTCAGATTCAGGATGACCAGGTACGTGTGACGGGAAAGAATATCGATGACCTCCAGGAAATCATTCAACTTTTGAAGAGCAAAGACCTGGGCATCGAGATGCAGTTCATAAATTTCAGACAATAACAATCGGTGAGGTGTGAGGAGTAAGGAGTGAGGGGTAAGAAGCCTGAATACGTTTTCTTCATATCACACCACACTCCTCACACCTCACCGACTTTACAGAGGTGCATTTGAACAACATGGTAAAAGAAAAAATCAGTATGGTAAGCCTCGGCTGCCCCAAGAACCTGGTGGACGCCGAGATTATGCTCGGCTATCTCGACCGGGAAGGTTACGAGATCACTACCGATGAGAAGGCTGCCGATATCATCATCGTCAATACCTGTTCCTTCATCAAGGAAGCCAAGCAGGAGAGTGTTGACGCGATCCTCGACCTTGCCGACCGAAAGCATGACGGCCACTGCCGGCTGCTCATCGTGACCGGATGCCTGCCGCAGCGTTACCAGGAAGAGCTCTGCCTGGAACTGCCGGAAGTGGACATCTTCATCGGCACCGGAGATTACCCCCGCATCGCCGAGATCATCGCTGAAAAGCGGGGCATCTCCGAACAGCTCCGTTATATCGGCGATCCCAACTTTATTTTTGACGAAGATTCTCCCCGGCTCAAGTCGACGCCGGTGTATTCCGCCTACCTGAAGATCGCGGAAGGCTGTTCGAATTGCTGCTCCTACTGCGTTATCCCTAGCCTGCGCGGTTCATACCGCTCCCGGCCGGTCGAGGCACTAGTGAAAGAGGCCCGGAGATTGGTGGAAGGCGGGGCACGGGAATTGAACCTCATTGCCCAGGATGTTACCAACTACGGAGCAGACCTCGAAGGCAAACCTTCCCTGGAGGAATTGATCCGAAAGCTGGCTGAAATCGAGGAGCTACGCTGGATACGCCTGCTCTATGCCTACCCCAACGGTATAACCGACGGCCTCATCCAACTCATTAAGGAAGAAGAGAAAGTCTGCAAATACCTGGATATCCCCCTCCAGCATATCAGCGACCCCATTCTCAAGAGAATGAACAGGCGGAGCACCTCCGACGAAATCCACACGCTGATCGCAAAAATTCGCTGTGAGATTCCCGACATAGCCCTGCGGACATCTCTTATCGTCGGCTTTCCGGGCGAAACCGAAGAAGATTTCAAAAAGCTGCTCCAGTTCGTGGAAGAGACCCAGTTCGACCGGTTGGGTGTGTTCTGCTATTCACGGGAAGATGGGACACCCGCCAGTGAAATGACGGACCAGGTATCGGAACGGATCAAACGGGAACGGTACAAGAAGGTTATGAAGGCCCAGTCAAGACTCTCATTCAAACGCAACCGCCGGCTGGTGGGTATGATAGAAGAGGTAGTCGTGGAAGGGTTCAGCGAAGAAACAGAACTACTCCTGAAGGGCCGCTCTTCCCGCCAGGCACCTGACATCGACGGACAGGTATATATAACCGCCGGCAACGCCAACGTCGGTGACATCGTGCGCCTGAAAATTACAGACTCTTCCGACTACGATCTTATCGGTGAAATTTTCGAGGAAGATCCGGTATAACCCTCCTGATTACAGCCCGTCTTAGCGCACGGCTTTTTGCTTGACATCAGGGTAAAGTACGTTATTATGTCCAATCTTAATTGGCTGTATAAGAATATTTTATCTGAGAGGTCTTGATGGTAGAAAGAATTGATGAAATGAAAGCTCTTCTCCTGAAATTGAAGGAGGAGACCCTGAAAGAAATAAACAAATCGATAAAATCAACGTCCGAAATTCCCAGCGGGGATCCGAGTGGCGATATTTACGACCAGGCATCCAGTGAAAGGGATCGGGAACTGGGTCTTTTATTGAGTGATCGCGAGCGGGAGAAACTGCGAAATATCGATGAAGCACTACTTCGCATTCAGGAGGGCGAGTTTGGTGTCTGCGAGGAATGCGGTTGCGATATCCCCATCGGCAGGCTCAAGGTAGTGCCTTTTGCCCACTACTGTGTGAAGTGCAAGGAAGATATCGAAAAAATGCAGGCGCAGACCAAGCGCTTCGAAGAAGAAAGAACCTACAGCGAAATTCCCGTCTCCGACGAAGACGACCAGTAAATCAGTACCTTTTCGGAACGTAAAAAAGGGCGCTGCCAGCAGGCAGCGCCCTTTTTTTTACATCTCCACCCGTGTTACAACCCCGTGCAGACGACTGGCAGGAAGTTTGTTGAACTGCACAAAGTTCGGAGTCAGCTTTTTGATGAGACTGAAGATCTTCCAGAACGGGTTCATTGTATTTATGTCTTCAATCCCGTAAAAAATAACCTTCTCCTTGATTCCATTCATATGCAGAATTTTCTCAATGTCCAGCACAACCATGTAGCCGGCCAGGATCTCGAAGGCGTCCAGACCGGCGGCAATATCCTGCTTCAGGACTGTTTTTACGCCAAACGGGTTGTCAGTCCTGACAATGGAAATCAGGATATTCCTTTCGTAAACAATATTGCTGCGAATTATGCAATGAATAATATAAGGAGGAACAATATTCCACTCACGGGAGAAAAACAGTGCAGTTCCGGGAAGTATCCGACCAGAGGAGTAGATTTGCTCATAGCTCACTTTGAAGGTATCGATGTCTAAAGGCCTCAGCGCCCGGTAGAGATTTCGCTGGCCATTCGTCCAGATGAGGATGGTAACGAGCGGAAATGATGCCAGGATGATTGACCAGTAGGCCCCATGGGGAAGCTTGGTAAACGTGGAACAGAGATAGATGAAATCGAGACAGCATACCGCCACCGCAATCGGGACCTTCCATTTCTTGTTGGTCTGGGCAAAGATCATGATCATCATCATGCTGGTTATGGTCATTGACCCGGTCACCGCCATGCCGTAAGCGGCGGCAAGGTTTGCAGATTTCTGAAAAATGAGCATGATAAAAATTACCGCGCACATGAGTGTCCAGTTGATGAACCCGATATATATCTGGGATTTCATTACATGGGAGGTATAATCTATTTTCATGAGCGGAAACAGGCGAGTGGTAAGCCCTTGGTAAACAATGGAAAACACCCCGCTGATAACCGCTTGGGAAGCGATGATGGTAGCCATGATCGTCAGGATGAGAAACGGGATGTACAGGGATGGGGCTTGAGACTGCACCATGCCGAATAGCAGATTTTTCATTTCCGGATGCCGCAGAAGGAAGGAACCCTGGCCAAGGTAATTGAACATGAGGGCAGCAAAGACAAAATACCATGCCCTGATAATCGGTTTTCTCCCCAAATGTCCCATGTCGGCATAGAGCGCCTCTCCCCCTGTGGCACAAAGGATGACCTCGGACAGCACAAAAAACGCTGACAGGCCGTTATCAAGGAAAAACTGGATTGCGTAGTGGGGGCTAATGGAAAATATTACGTTTGGCATTTTAATAAGAGATGCCAGACCGGTCAGCGTGAGTGTGCCAAACCAGACGACCATGACAGGACCAAAGACGCTGGCGACCTTGTCAGTTCCCTTGTACTGCATGACGAACAAGGCAATGGCAATAGTGATAGCGATAAGAATCAGAATCCCCTGATGAATATTTTCGAAACCGGGGATGAGAAGCAATCCCTCCACAGCGGACATGATGCTGATAGCTGGCGTAATGACGCCGTCGCCCAGCAGCAGGGAGACACCAATAAAGGACAGGAGTCCGGCAAAACCCAGCATGCGCCCCTTTTTCAGGAGCCTGATCAGTATTTCCCGGAGAACGATCTCCCCGCCCTGCCCCTTACGGCCGAGACTCATGGCGAGCCAGGCATACTCGACCGTCACCAGAATGGTCATTGTCCAGAATACCAGCGAGAGAATGCCGTAAACATTTTCATGGGTTGGCTTGGTTAAGGCAAATATTACGGTAAGAGTATAAATGGGGCTGGTTCCGATATCGCCGAATACCAGTCCCATGGATTTGACGATACCTCCCCAGTAGGAAGATCCCTGTTCAGTTCGCACTACGTTTTAGCTCCTTTGCTCTCTTTATCCTTTTCACGTATTTCAACCCGCCGGATCTTGCCACTGATGGTCTTCGGCAATTCCGGGAGGAATTCGAGAATCCGCGGATATTTATAGGGAGCTGTCAGTTTTCTTACATGCTCCTGCAGTTCCTCCACCAAGTCATTGCTCGGTGCATACTCCTTGGTCAGGACAACCGTGGCCTTAACGATCTGGCCCCGTATTTCATCGGGAACAGCGGTAATTGCACATTCCATTACGGCGGGATGCTCAAGGAGGGCACTTTCGACTTCAAAAGGACCGATTCGGTAGCCGGAGCTTTTTATCACGTCATCAGACCGACCGACAAACCAGAAATAACCGTCTTCATCCCGCCAGGCCATATCACCGGTGTAATAGATTCCATCTCGCCACACCCGCCGAGTCATCTCCTGGTCACGGTGATACCCACCGAACATGCCGACAGGTATTCTCCAGTTTGTTCTGATGATTATCTGACCTTCCTCTCCCACCTCGCAAGATTTCATTTCATCATTGACAATATCAATATCATAGAGAGGGGATGGCTTACCCATGGAACCGGGCTTCGGCTCCATCCAGGGATAGGTCGCAATGGCAAGGGTACATTCCGTCTGCCCATACCCTTCCTTTAGCCTGATGCCGGTCTTCTTCAGAAACTGTGTATAGACCTCGGGATTGAGCGGCTCTCCGGCAATGACACAATATTTCAATCGCGACAGATCAAGTCCTGTAAAATCCTCTTTGATAAGAAAACGATAGATGGTAGGAGGCGCGCAGAAGGTGCTTATCCCTATGCGGGCAATAACTTCAAGCAGGTTTTTTGGAATGAATTTTTCGTAATCATACACGAAAACAATCCCTTTGCACAACCACTGGCCATAGATTTTCCCCCAGACAGCCTTGGCCCACCCCGTATCGGCAATGGTCAGATGGATACCGCCATCCTGCACACACTGCCAGTACTTGGCCGTGAGGATGTGCCCCAGTGGATAGACGAAGTCGTGCCGGACCATCTTGGGCATGCCGGTTGTTCCGGAAGTAAAGTACAGAAGCGAAACATCACCGTTTTTCGGGGCACTCTCCCCCACTGGTCGGGTAAAACAGTCGGAAACCTTTTCCATCTCTGCGGAAAAATTATACCATCCGTCACGGTCCAGACCTAGAACCGCTTTCAACTGCAAGGTTGGCGATTTGCCTTCCGCCTCTTCGATGTGCTGGATGACCTCAGGGTCATTGACAGTAACAACCATTTTGATATCAGCGGCGTTATTCCGATAGACGATATCCTTGCTGGTCAGAAGGTGGGTAGCCGGGATGCAGATGGCACCCAGTTTGTGGAGCCCGAGAAGACAGAACCAGAATTCGTAGCGCCTCTTCAGGATGAGCATGACAGGATCTCCCTTGCCGATGCCGATAGACTGAAAAAAAGAGGCTGCCTTGTCGCTAGATTCTTTTAACTGCCCGAAGGTAAAGATTGCTTCGTTACCCCTGTCATCACACCAGATCAGCGCAACCCGGTCCGGTTCGTTCCGCGCAAGTTCATCTGCCACATCATAGGCAAAGTTGAAGGACTCCGGAACGGAAATGGAAAAGTTATCCACAAAGTCCTCAAAGGATTCGAACTGCGTACGGGGAAGATATGAGTCTAACATAGTGGGACACCTCATTGTATGC
>JAQUHM010000108.1 GCA_028683595.1 Geobacteraceae bacterium
GGCGAATTTTGCACAGCTTTCTTTTCTTCAGCCTAGGAGCGGCCTTGCCACTACTAGTGCTGGCGTTTTACGCCCTGGTCCGAAAAGGAAAGTCTGCCGTTCTGAAAGAGTCGAAAGCTGTTTTCTTCGCCTTTTGGCTGCTTCCTTCCGTCCTGTTTTACCTGCTGGTCTTTATCCACCCGGCAAATCCTGGGTACGTACTGATCCTGCTGCCACCTCTCGCGGTTATCTGTTCCGTCGCCCTGAAGTTCCTGGGCAGCGAGCTGCAACGATTGACAGGGAAAAATTACCATCTGGCACTTGTCTTGGTTGTATTGCTGACAAATACCGGCATATTCCTGTTCTCCTCGTTACCCGTAAGTCGAGAGGAAGTGAGAACTCACGACAGGAACATTTCAGCAATTATCAAGGAACTTAACACCTTTAACCCGAAGACCACCGCCCTCTTCATCGGTCCCTATTCCTTTTACAGCTACCGACACCTTATGCTATATTTACCCGCATTCACCGTATATCAGGTGGATGTCAGAACAAGCGAGACCGGAGAACAAAGGAAGCTGGCCGGGGGAACGAACAGGACAACTTTTCTTACGGAAAAGATCCATCCGTCAAAGGCAATGACACTCTTTGCGGCAATTTTTGTGGATATGCCTATAGATTCCCCTAAAATCCCGCACCGGTTATCCGTACTCAGGGCATCATCGGATATCATAATTGTTTCCGGCCCGATTGACAGGATATGTGATCTCTATCCTGAACTGCGACCAATCTGGTATTCAGGACCATCTACACCGGCCCGACATGCTCAGATGCACAACCATGAAATATCAGCTCCGATAACTGAAACAACTGATGGAGGGGAATAGGAAATAATGCCAAACACCAAAGGAGAAACTCAACTGTCTTATCCTGACAAACCTGTTGCCTGCATCAGCGGCCTTCTCTCAATAATCGTTCCGGCTTTCAACGAGCAGGAGGTACTTCCCACATTTCACGAAAGACTCTCAAAGGTTTTGGATTCCCTGCCCCTTGAGTCTGAAGTGATATACGTAAATGACGGCAGCAGGGATGGAACGCTGGAAGTAATGAAAATTCTGCGCGCGCATGATCCACGGGTAGCTATCCTTGACCTGAGCAGGAACTTCGGTAAGGAAATAGCCATGACCGCAGGGTTTGATCACGCACGTGGAAGTGCAGTTGTGATAATTGATGCCGACCTCCAGGACCCTCCGGAACTGATTCCCGAAATGGTAAAGCACTGGGTGGAAGGATGGGACATGGTATATGCCCAGAGGATAGAGCGCCGCGGAGAAACAGTAGTAAAAAAATTCACTGCCTACTGGTTTTATCGGCTTATGCAACGGGTGGGACGTGTCAGAATCCCGGAAAATGTCGGGGATTACCGTCTCCTGAGCCGGAGAGCAGTTGATGCCCTGCTCCAGCTTCGGGAGCAGCACCGCTTCATGAAAGGCCTTTTTGCCTGGATCGGCTTCCCTCAAATAGGGGTGCCTTACCACCGGGATCCACGTTTTGCCGGGAGATCAACCTGGGATTATTGGCGATTGTGGAATTTTGCCCTCGACGGAATCACTTCTTTCACCACCACCCCGCTCAAATGGGCAACCTATCTGGGTCTCATAATCGCATGCGTGTCCTTCTTATACAGCGCTGTTATCATCCTGCAGAAAATCCTGTACGGAAACCCGGTAAAGGGCTATCCGTCCCTGATGGTTGTGATCCTGTTCCTGGGAGGAGTTCAGCTGATTTTCCTCGGCATCATCGGCGAATACCTTGGGAGGATGTTCGACGAGACAAAGAGACGCCCCCTGTATTTTCTGACATCCTTTCACCCTGCTGCCACTCTGCAGAGTAATTCCGATGGCCAAAAGAGTTCGGAGCCTGAATGAGGGAAGATCCCGCGAAAAACAGACATAATCTTACCCTGCTCATCATAACCGTCCTCGTGTTTGGCGTCTACCTGACCGCCTTGAAAGCTGGATTTCTTGCAATGGATGACGTCTCTGTCATGAGATTAATTCAGTCCGGAAAGGTATCAATACATGGTCTTATATTTTCCCCGGGCAACGACTACTACCGTCCGCTGACAATTCTTTCCTACCTGGCAGACTTCTCCCTGTTTGGAAGCAACCCGGCCGGCTTCCATCTGACAAATATTCTGATCCACCTGGGGAACGCCCTGCTCCTGTATTACCTTGCGATGTCTCTGATGGGAAAAGATCGGGGCAGCAAAATCTATTCAATGCTTGCGGCACTCCTTTTCGCCCTTCATCCGATAAATTCCGAGGCAGTGGTCTGGATCTCAGCTCGTACCGACCTCCTTTGCTGTTTCTTTGCACTCATCTGCCTGAACATTTTCATCAGAAGAAGCCGGGATGTTACGCCCCTTGTCTTCTTGGGTCTTTTTCTTTCCTGCCTCTGCTCGCTTGCATCAAAGGAATCATCTCTCTTTCTGCCATTGCTCGCCCTGCTCTATTTCATCCTGGAAAGAAATAACGTACCGCTAAAAAACGCAATTGCAGCGTGCAGCGCTCTCGGTATCGCGGCCATCGTCTATCTGTTGCTGCGAAAGGGTTTGCCTGTTGCCTCAACGACGGCAAACGAAACCACCATAGCCACGGGAAGTCATCCCGTACATTTCTTCATCGACGGGGCAGCTGCTCTCGGTTTTTATCTTCGGAAGCTTTTCTATCCCTTCCCCCTCAGTATCGCGATTACCGAAATACCTACGTACCTTTGCCTGTTTTTATTTCTGTTGTGCTGCGGCGCAGCTGCAATCTTATGGAAGAAAAGCTCATCCCTGAGGTTCCCTCTCTTATTTCTGGCCCTTTCCCTAATTCCACCACTGGGAGTTCTCTTTCTATCCTTTGCCTGGACACCCTATGCTGAACGTTATCTCTATATCCCCTCTGCAGCTTTTGCCCTTTGCTGCGGGATACTTATCCATAGATATCGTGAAAAGGTTCCTCAATTCATTGCCGCGAGCTGCATTGCACTGCTCGCTATTCCTACTGCCTACCGTGTCAGTCAGTGGACAAACCCGATTCCTTTCTGGCAGGATGCGGTCGAAAAATCACCTCGTTTCGGCACTGTCCGGCTCCCTCTGGCAGCGGTGTACCTGGAAGCAGGACGCAACGCAGACGCGGAAAGATCACTCCGCCAGGCTGACAACCTGGGGCTTCCCCGGAAGAGTGCCCGGGATTTTTCTCATGAATTGTGGAAACTTCTTGATAGCAGGAGAAAGCTTACCCGACCTGCTGAATCCGCCATGTCACCATAACCTGCAATGTCTGAAAAGTGATTTTGTTCACCAAATCCGTTACCGGGAGATTTGATTCATGCGCCTGAAAAAACTCTTCTTTCTTCCCTCCATTGGGGACATGCTGTTTCTATCGATCTTCGTCTATCTATCTCTCAGCCAGGGCATGGGCCTTCTGGGAGACTGCGATACCGGATATCACATCAGAGCCGGAGAATGGATCCTTTCACATCATTCCGTGCCGCATCATGACATGTTTTCTTTTCTGTCGCCCCCTCTCCCCTGGACCGCCCACGAGTGGCTCTCGGAGATAATTATGGCGCTCATCCATAGCGCATTCGGCCTTACGGGACTGGTGATCTTCTTCTCCGGTATTCTTGCCCTTGTTTCCCTGCTTCTTTTCCGGATGCTCAGAAAAGAAGGAAACAACATCATCCTGGCCGTTTTTCTCGTTCTTCTTGCCACCGTATCGTCCCAGATACACTGGCTGGCACGTCCCCATGTATTTTCACTGCTCTTTATTCTTGTGTGGTACTGGATTCTCGAGGAATACCGGCTGCATGGAACAAACCGGCTGTACCTCCTGCCACCGATCCTGCTGCTGTGGGTAAACCTGCATGGCGGGTTTCTTGCCGGCTTCATGCTTCTGGGTATATATCTGGCGGGAGAACTCCCTGACTTTTTTTCTCAGGATGGTGAGAAGCGAACCATAGCCCGGCAACGACTAAAAGCACTCTCCATCACAACGGCAATCTGTGTCCCTGTTTCGTGCATTAATCCATACGGCTTTCATATCCTTTTGTTCCCTTTCAATCTGGTATCGAACAAATTGATCATGGACAGTGTAACCGAATTCCTCTCGCCGAACTTCCACGAACCATCACCCTTCAAGTACCTTATCCTGGGTCTGGTAACCCTCCTGGCACTTTCTCGTGAGCGACTGCGGCTTGTTGAACTCCTGCTGCTTCTGGTATTTCTCAATATGTCCCTCTATTCAGTCCGTTACATCCCACTCTTCGCGCTTATCAGTGCACCGATCTTCCTGCGCCAGGCCGAGAAACTCCTTGCAGACTCGCGAGGAAAACTTTCCGGAATATTTTCGAAGAAAGCAGCGAATATTGCAGAAATTGATGCCTCATCAGGCGGCATCTTGTGGCCGATTGCAGCCTTTGTCACTGTAGCGTGGCTTGTCGCTTCCGGAAACATTCTCTATGGTTTCGATCCAAAGGTAAAACCTGTCGCAGCCGTCAGATTCATTGAGAAAGCACATATTCCCGGAAATATGTTCAACAACGACGAGTTCGGTGATTATGTAATTTATGCCGCCTGGCCGCGCTACAAGGTCTTCTTTGACGGCCGGTCAGATATGTACGGTTCCGGCAGGCTGAAGGAATATATGCAGATTATGAATTTTGAAAACGGCTGGGAAAAAACGTTGGAGAAATACCGGATAAACTGGATTTTTTTCGACACCAATTCCCGATTCACCAGGTTCCTGACGGAAAGGAAGGATTGGGTACTGATCTACCAAGACAAGGTAGCCAGTATTTTCATGAGAAACAGCACTACGAATCGCATGATAATCGACAGGTACAGTAAAAAATCAGAAGCAGGTCCAGGTCCAGGTGGTCTGAACAACGTAAAGAGACTCCATGAATAATATGGATTCATGGAGTCAACTATTTTCCATAGACTGGAATCTTTTAACTGCCGCTACTCGTCAGTGGCTGACGGGAGGAAATCCCTATGGACTGATATCCTCTGAGATAGGACTACCGGGTGCCTTTGCCTATCCGCCCACGGCACTTACCTGGCTGTCTCTTTTCGTGCCTCTTGGAGCAGCGGGTTTTTATTTCTGGACTGCTCTGCAACTAGGCGGCTGGTGGCTGTTGATACGACGCCAACTCCGCTCACAACTGGTACTTCTCCTTTGGTTGCCCCTGGTATTTCACCTATTATTGGGGCAGACTACCTTAGCTGTCGTTTTACTCTTGTGGGCGGCAACATTGACGAAACGTCGAGGGTTCTGGTGGGGGGTAGGCATCGCATTGGCACTGACAAAACCACAGGCAGCCTTATTGCCTGTACTATGGCTGTTATGGAATGATCGGCACCTTTCCACTCGTTATATGTTCTGGTTAGGAATAGTTGCAGGAACCGTTTCTCTGGCGCTACCCCCAACCCTGAAAAATCCCGGCATCTGGATCGAGTGGTTCCAGTCGCTTCACGACTATCGCGCTCGAACACTACAAATGTTTCCCTGGCAAGGAGTTGGCATTCCGATACTACTTGTAGCCTTTATACTCTGGTTTTACCAACACCGCGGAAGGCAAGCAAATGCAGGTTGGCAGTGGTGGCTTTCAGCAGCTATCTTCCCTCAAACCGCGCTTTATTCCAGTGTGGTTCTGTTGCCGCTGTTGCGCCCGCAGAAGAACTACTGGACGATCACTGGGTTGGGAATGGCAAGCCTTCTGATTGGTCCGGCAACGGATATAACGCTGCCGATAATTCTGTCAGGGCATATCCTTGCAGCCTGGTTTATCTGCGGTGGGCCACGTGCAGTAAATCTTGAAGTAACGTCCTGATTTTTCAGCGGTGAACTGATTTATTCCTATGCCACGACGCTGAAGATCCTTTCAGTTCAGGTATCATAGGATAGCGCAATAATCGACACAGCAGGTGACGTTATGTGGAAAAATCTAAACCATTATTTCAGTAACCTTACTCAAGTGAATTCCATCTGCAACAAGCGTAAACTTATTTCTGTCAATCTTTTCCTATTAAGCTGTTGCATCTATATCTTAACTTCAAATTGCAATTTTGATTATATGACGGATGTGTCATATATGCGAAATGAGATTGTAAAATCCATCATTGAGAAAGGTGATTTGTCTGTTCCTTCGGGGAAAGGCATTCGGGGGGCAGATGGAAGAGATTATTCATGGTTCGGGATTGGTTCGGCTTTGATTTCTCTCCCGTTGTATGTTTCAGGCAAAATCATGGGCTTCAATGAGCCTGACAAGTTGATATATGTGGTTAACCCCTTAATAAGTGCAGCAACTCTTGTGCTGATTTTTCGATTTTGTTTATCTTTGGGTTATTCCATCAGGTCATCTTTTTTTACATCACTTTTATATGGTTTTGCAACGTTAGCATGGCGATTTTCCAAAGATCCCGGAGACCATGCTCTTGAGACCTTTTTCATATTGTTTTCTGTGTACTGCACCTATCTCTATTCCGTCAAGAGGCTAGCACGTTGGATTCTGTTTTCTGGTATTCTCTTAGGGATTGCTTGTGTCGTTCGGCCGACCTCTCTTTTAGTTTTACCGTCTCTGTTTCTCATGTTGTTTATTGTATATTGGAATGGAAACAATTTTAACGAGACTGCAAGAAAAATCGCAAGAGACTGCTTCCTTTTTTCACTGACTTTTCTTCCTTTTGCGCTAATTAACCTCTGGTATAATTACTATCGTTTCGGTTCTATATTTGAGTCTGGATATACACTTATGGCAGCCAGGTCTGGAGTATCTTATTTTTCAAACACATCAATCCTTGAAGGGCTTAAAGGTTTCCTGATCAGTCCAGGAAAAGGGTTTTTCTATTACTCTCCGGTCGCCATTCTGTTTTTTTTCACAATTCGATCCTTTTTCAAGAGGAACACAGCTGTTGCAGCATGTTTTGTTTGCCTAATAATTACCTATATTGCTTTCTTTTCTAAATATATATACTGGCATGGCGACCGCACCTGGGGTCCGCGCTATATTTTCCTTATCACACCATACCTCATAATCCCCATTACAGATATTTATACTAACCAGACAGTTTTTAAGAAGCATGCTTGGCGAAGTATTTTATCTCTTCTGATTGTTTCAAGCATGCTGATTCAGGTTGTGTCTGTCTCTGTCAACACTGAAAATTACTTTATTTACTTATTTGATAAAGGAGTAAAATTTAGTTTTAATAAAGCTGACGGTGTTCAAACAATAAACGTACCTGCTTCCGAGATCTATTATAATTGGCGTTTATCTCCTGTTTTTGTTCAAAGCACGGTTTTTCTAAAAATTATTAAAGACATACGAGATTACCATTACGTAAAATCTCCAGAAAATACTTCATCAACGAATACAGTAAATGCATCTGCCTATATGCATGTCTTTGATTTCTGGTTTGTCTATACATATTTCTTATATAAATCAATAGCAGGTTTTATATTTGCGTCAATTCTTTTGCTCATGAGTATTTTTACTGCTTTCAGATTAAAAAAACTGTTGGTAGATGAGGGGCCATAAGATGGCCACATCCCGGTAGAGGAAGTGTCTATGGAAAAAAGCAAGCAGCAGCAAGTAGCATTAATCATTGGAGCCGGGCCGGCCGGATTGACTGCAGCTTATGAACTTATGCTTAAAACTGACATCAAGCCAATCATCTTTGAGGCTTCGGGAGAAATTGGAGGTATTTCGAAAACCGTTAACTACAAAGGTAATCGCATTGATATTGGCGGACACCGGTTTTTCTCAAAATCTGATCGTGTAATGAACTGGTGGCTGAATATTATGCCTTTGCAGGGGACTCAGCCAAGTGAAGGCGAACTGCCTCAGAGTCTGTTTCAACCGGAAGAAATAAAAAATGATGGCCCAGACCCGAAAAAGGAAGACAGGGTCTTGCTTCTGCGTTCTCGGTTATCCCGTATATATTTCTTGCATAAATTTTTCAACTATCCGGTCAGCCTGAATATGCAGACGATCAAAAATATGGGGTTTACGAACACGCTGCGGGTTATGCTTAGCTACCTGAAGGCCCGGTTGTTTCCTATCAAACCTGAGAAAGCACTAGAGGATCTTTACGTAAACCGATTTGGTCGTTACCTGTACAATTTATTCTTCGAATTTTATACGGAAAAGGTTTGGGGAATTCATCCGCGCAATATAAGTCCGGAATGGGGCGCTCAGCGCGTTAAGGGTATTTCGATTACTGCCGTACTGAGACACGCACTTACAAATCTTTTTCATAAAAAAGATACCTCCATTGAGCAAAAACATACAGAAACAAGTCTTATTGAACAGTTTTTATATCCAAAATTCGGACCAGGCCAGATGTGGGAGACAGTGGCAGATATTTTGATCAAAAAAGACATTGAAGTGAACTTGTACCACACTGTGGTTGCTCTTGAAATTGAAAGCGACAAAATTCGAAATGTAACAGTGCTTAACGAAAAAACAGGGCAAATGAAGAGCTATACTGGCGACTATGTATTCTCGACGATGCCGGTGAAAGATTTGGTAAAAGGTCTGCGTGGTGTTGAAATTCCAAAAGATGTGCAAACAATTGCAGATGGCTTGCCCTACCGCGATTTTATGACAGTGGGATTGCTCCTGAATACACTAAAAACATCGAATAATCCCGATACGAAGAACAGTAAAACCGGGATGCCTGATAACTGGATTTACATCCAGGATCGTGAGGTACTCGTAGGACGGATTCAGATCTTCAACAACTGGAGTCCTTACATGGTCAAAGATGTTAATAAAGTCTGGATTGGCCTGGAATATTTTGTGAGCGAAGGCGATGAACTGTGGACAAAGCCGGATGATAAAATGATCGACTTTGCCAAAGAAGAATTGGCTAGAATTGGCATGATAGACCCAGTCGAAGTAATTGACTCAACAGTAATAAGGGTTAAAAAGGCCTACCCGGCATATTTCGGCATGTATGACAAATTTGCTAAGGTCCGGAACTATTTGAGCGATTTTGACAATTTATTTCTTATCGGCCGCAACGGTATGCACCGTTATAACAACCAGGATCACTCCATGTTAACGGCCATGGTGGCTGTTGAAAATATTATATCGGGGAACACTGACAAATCAAATATTTGGGCGGTTAATGCCGAGGAAACGTACCACGAGTCGAAGTAAGGGCCGTCATAATTCCGAGGATCTAAATAGTTTCCATCCGGAGTTTCCGGATGGAAACTAAATAGATTGCTGAGTGAAAATAATCTTTATTATCTCCTTGTCGATAATTTTCTCAAGGCATATCTTCGCTGCATGGTTCATCTTTGGTGGATCAGACGCAGAGAATCTCGAATAAACATCCTGATCTATTTCTTCTCTTATTTCAGAATGCCAAGAATCTGGTACCATTCAAAGTATGAAAGACTATTCTGCGAAAACACGATTGGAGACTGGAATATCAACTGCCGAGCCCGGCATGGATGCTCCCCTGTGGCTTCTGCAAAAAGACGACACCCGCATGCTGTATCTCTCGTTCTTACTATCCGTAACCGTTCACATCATTCTCTTTGTTGTCATGGCCGCAACACATATTTTCCAGCCTTTCGCTGGCACTTCACAAGAATTCGATCTCGTCTGGTTTTCTCCTTCAACCCTCACGACACCGATGGTGTCAACCACGTCAAAACCAAGCGCTCCGATAAAGGGAACCGTCAGGACAGCGCAGAAAGCCCCGGCAACATCGCCAAGGCCCGCTGTCATACCGAAGGTGAAAGCGGAGACTCGACCTCCCTCACCTGCCAAGGCGACAACTACTCCAGCAACCAGTCCTGCACAGGCTTCGTCAGCCAGTGCCCAGGTTCAGACTTCCAATGAAGTGCCGATTGAAGAGCCCTCGGAAATGGTAATCTCCCGGTTCGGCGGCAAGGTAGTCGATGTTATAGACAAGAAAGCGGATATCCCCACTTTTTCCGTCATCAGCAGTGTCACAAAGAAAAGCGCGACTGCACGTGCAGTTGTGAAGACAATTCGTGAAACCGTGAAAGAGACACCGAAAACCCGGGGATCCATTCCAAGAACAAAGCCCTCCGAAGGAACTATGGTGGCCTCACTTCCCAAAGAAGGACCAACAGGGAAACAGGAAGAAAAGGGTTCTGTCACAGTTCCCCAGGCAAAGCAGACAAGCAGAAATCCGAATGTAATAAAGCAACAACCCATCCAGGGGAAAGCTTCATCTTCCACGATTGCAGCCACACCACATCAGTCTTTAACGCATCTGGCAGTAAACAGGAATACCAATTCTTTTGCCGCGGCACTGGAGGCCCTTTCCGCTTCCGGAAGCAAGCTGGCCACAAAGGAGCAGGCTTCACAGAAGCAGGAAAACAGCGCAGGGAGCACAGAAAAGACATCCACCCTTAAAACTCCAACCGAAGCAACGCCTCCCTCCCTGCCACCCACTGTCGAAAAACCTGCTGTGCAGGAAGTAAAGCAGGCGCCCCAACTACCTCCCCCTCCTCAGATACTTCTTCAGCCACCGGTGACCGGCGACCTGAACCTCATTATTACCGGAGACGTGGATATACAGGTTGAAGCTTTCTTCAAGCCATTCCTCAAAAACCGCAGGAGCAAGGCTTTTACGAGATGGGAAGCGGAAAGGCGCCGCAGTGTAAAACCGAAAATGGTGCGTACCAAGGAAAATGTTC
>JAQUHM010000109.1 GCA_028683595.1 Geobacteraceae bacterium
GTGATGAGCCAAACTTCACCTCCGAAATATGTGTAACGGTTTGTATGAGTTGTGGAAAGCTAAATTTCTACCATTTGTAGCAGTGAGGTGTCAAGGGAAAAGTATATAACGGTACATTGATTTTACTGTTTCTCTTGTGCGAAATTAATCGTACCATACCTATACTGACTTTCGTGGCACCTGATAGCCGGGGAACATTTGCGTGAAGAGAAGCAATATTTTTCCGTAGTCGAAATTATTGGCGTCGCTTTTCAGCTTTAATGTGCAGCTCAAGGAGGAGTAAGGTGAAGAGTCGCAAATCAACGGAGGCATCATTGGTGTATTCGTCTGAATATGGAAGGATGTGTCCCGAATGCGCCAGGCCTGTTGCCGAATGTGTCTGCCGTAAAAATCGGGAGTTACCTGCTGGTGATGGCATTGTTAGAATTCGGCGGGAGACAAAGGGCCGAGGTGGTAAAACGGTTACTGTTGTTTCCGGTGTTCCCTTGGATAGTAAAGGAATAAAGGCACTTGCCGGTGATTTGAAACGGTATTGCGGAGCTGGCGGGGCGCTGAAGGATGGATTAATCGAGATCCAGGGAGATCACTGCGGAGCTGTGATCCAGGAACTGGAGCGCCGTGGTTTCCGGGTGAAAAGGGCGGGGGGCTAGCTGGTGTTTACCCGGAAAGTCTTGGAGGGGGTGGGCTGAAACTTCCCCGAAGTCTCTCGTAATCGTTCGTCACTCTACACACGGACCAGACAGCCTGCCGGATTCGGAGATTTTCTTACTGTCGCAATCTTGCATTGAGGCCGTACGAGAGACTCAGTGAAAGCTTCAGCCCGGTGGAGAATAATCTGTAACTGGGGTAATGGATGAATGATGGCTCTTGCTCCCGGTTTATTCTGGCCTGAAAAACGAAAAATACATTACTGGGGAGAGGATTGGATACCATGAAATATCAGCGTGGCGAAATTGGCCGGATTTTTGTCGTTCGCTTTGAAGGCGGTGATGATGTGCTTGGAGGGTTGGTCGAGCTTGCGGAGAAGGAAAATCTCCGGGCAGGATCTTTCCATTTGGTGGGTGGCATGAAACGAGGTCGCTTTGTGGTCGGTCCGGAACGGGAAGAGATGCCGCCCGTACCTGTCTGGCGGGAATTGGAAGAGAGTCACGAGATACTGGGATTCGGGACGATATTCCGGCAAGGTAAAGTGCCGAAGATTCACTTCCATGGTGCTTATGGGAAAGGGGATAGTGTCCGGGTAGGCTGCCTGCGGGAGGCCTCAGAGGCATTTCTCGTACTTGAAGCAGTGATCATGGAGATTATGGGTGTAACCGCAGTGCGAGAGTTGGACCCTGCTTCAGGGATGGTGCTCCTGAAGCTTTAATTCCGGATGGACAGAATGGTTATAGCCCGGCAATTCATTTCCGGGATCGCTGAGACGGGAATACTTTTCAATAATTCGAAAACTTGACTTTAGCGAATTTTCCCGAGGTATTTTTCGATAAGCGGGACATTTTCACCACTAACAAATTTCCCGTTTATCCAATAGCTTGGAGTAGCATCAACCCGCAATTTGTCAATGACAGCCTTTTGCTCTTTTAGGCGGCCCTTGTCGTCGTATTTCTTGTCAAGGACCTGTCTGTTTCCGTCAAGCTGACCGGAATAAACTTCAAAAAGGGCTTTTTCAGTGTCTTGGGCGGCAAGGATATAGGTAGCCTTTTTGAGTGAATCGGGATGAATATCCAGTGGTTTGAAAAAGATGTAACGGGTTACGTCTTTCCTCATATTCCAATATGCGTGCATCCTTCTGCAATGTGGACAGTCTGGGTCCGTTACTTCGACTACAATGTTTTTTCCGTTCCCAACCCTGATGGCCTTTTTCAGGTCCTCAGGAGTCAGCAGGTTGTAGCGCTCAGTGAGTACTCGTTCCTGGGTAAGGTTCCTGCCGTCCTTTGTATAGATTTCACCAATGAAAAGATAGCCTGTTTTGGGATAAAAATAGACGATTCTCCCGTCGGTTATTACTTCATAGAGTCCGTTAATTTCGGTTTTCGAGAAACTTGTGTATTTGAGTTTGGGGAATAGCTTCCGCAATACATCCTGCGGTTGCATGGTTCTTTTGGCTGCGGAAGCCATTGATCCGCTGGTCGAGAGTGCCACAGAAAGACAGATAAAACCAATCCAGCGCTTCATTGCCATAGTACGTTTCCTTCCTTTTCCTAGGTAGTTTTCATCTGGAAACGGTCCTTTTTCGCTCTGACAGCGTCAATCAGCGGTCTTGTTTGTGCGACGTACAGTAGTACGTCTCCGCACAATTCCTTGATTTTGACTCGTCCGGAGGACTCGCCCTACGGGCAGCCTTCGCTGTCAACTTTTGCACGCAAAAGTTTCTTGTCAGGACAAAAAAATCCTCGTTTCCGGATTGGAAACTGCTCGTTTCACATCCGGAGTTTCCGGATTGAAACCAGGTAATTTCCTCGTTCGCTCATTTTTATCTGACATGGAAACTGCGGAATTCACCGTTGAAATCCTCTTTTTCCACGATTATATTTTCTACTTCAGCAAGGCTTGGTCCTTCCTGGCACCAGTCGATAAGGGCCTGGACATCCTTTTTGTCCCCTTCGAAGCATCCCTGAACGTCACCATTTGGCAGGTTTCGTACCCAACCCGTTACATTAAGCTGCAGGGCCCTTTGTCGGGTATGGTAGCGGAATGATACTCCCTGCACTAATCCATGAACTGTCACCATGGCACGTGTTTTCATGGGGTTTTTTTCTCCAGTATCTCGAGAAACTCCGTTTCGCTGATTACCTGAATTCCAAGTTCTCTTGCCTTACCCAGTTTGGACCCTGCATCGGCACCTGCCACCACATAGTTCGTTTTCCGCGATACGGATCCGGTTGCATGCCCGCCTTCTTTTTCAACAATCCGTTTGGCTTCGTCTCTGGAGAATTGTGTCAGGGTGCCGGTAAAGACGAAGTTCATTCCGGTAAATTTTCCGCCAAGGCGCTTTTCCTCGCTGATCGGTTCTACCCCGGCTTCGATCATATGATGAATTACGTCCCTGTTCCGTGGGTTGTTGAAAAATGCCATGATACTTTGCGCCACCTGTGGGCCGATTTCTCTGATAGAGAGGAGTTCTGTTTCGGATGCAACTGCAAGGTTTTCTATACGTCCAAAGGCGGATGCAAGAAGCTTTGCAGTGTGTTCTCCCACATTGCGGATCCCAAGCGCATAGATGAAACGGGATAGTTCCCTTTTTTTGCTTTTCTCGAGGGCGTTGAGCAGGTTGCCGGCAAGTTTGTTCCCCATCCGCTCGAAGTGCATGAAGTCATCCCTGGTGAGGGTATACAGGTCTGCTACGGTTGTGATCAGGTTGAATCGCAGGAGCTGCTCCACATATTTATCGCCGAGCCCCTCGATATCCATAGCATTGCGGGAGGCAAAATGAATAATCGCTTCCCGGATCTTTGCCGGGCAGGAAAGCTCCAGGCAGCGGATCGCAACCTCTCCGGGCAACTTTGTTACTTTTGAGCCGCACTCCGGGCACAGTTCTGGCGGCGGAAAAGCGTGTTCGCTGCCGTCTCGCTTTTCGGTAAAGGCTTTGACAACCGCGGGAATAACGTCCCCAGCTCTTTCAACGAGAACTGTATCGCCGATACGGATGTCCTTTTTGCCGAGCTCTTCCCAGTTGTGTAAGGTTGCCCGGGATACAATCACCCCGGAGACTTCAACCGGCTTCAGGTGGGCAACCGGGGTAATGACGCCGGTTCTGCCAACCTGCGGAACGATATCTTCCACCATGGTCGTTGCCTGCCGGGGGGGGAATTTGTACGCTATCGCCCAGCGAGGGGATCGGCTCTTTTCACCAAGCTCACGCTGCAGAGAGAATGAGTCAACCTTGACTACCACCCCGTCTATCTCATAGTCCAGGGATTCTCTTATGGTAGACATTTCTCGATAATAGGCGAGAATTCCCTCCACACCGCAAACACTTTTGCTGAGTGGGTTAACCGGTAGGCTCCATTGTGCAATTGTGTCGAGAAAAATCCGCTGTGAGGCAAACTCACAGCCATCGATTTCACCTGGCCCGTAGCAGAAAAGTGACAGAGGACGCTTGGCGGTAATCCGTGAATCGAGCTGTCGCAACGAACCTGCAGCCGCATTACGGGGATTTGCAAAGGGTTGCTCTCCCGCCTCTTCCCGTTCAACATTGAGTTGCTGGAAATCCTTGAGGGCCAGGTATACTTCGCCCCGTACCTCGAGGCGATGTGGGGTTGTATTCGCAGAAAGGCGGAGGGGCAACGACTTGATGGTTCTTAGATTCAGGGCGACGTCTTCACCGAGGAACCCGTCGCCTCGTGTGGAGCCTCCGGTGAATACACCATCTTCAAAGACCAGTTCTACCGCTAAACCATCCATCTTCGGTTCGCAGAAATAGTGTATCTCCTCACCATCGGCAAGGGAGAGAAATCTTTTGATCCGTTCGTCGAAATCGACAATTTCCGATTCGGTCAGGGTGTTTTCCAGGGATAGCATGGGAATCCGGTGCAAAACCTGGGAAAAGTTTTCACGAGGTAGGGCGCCAATCCGGCGGGTTGGTGAGTCGGGGCGAGCCAGCGTGGGGAAGCGATTTTCCAGGAGCTGCAGTTCGCGGAATAACTCGTCATACTCGGCGTCGCTGATCTCCGGTGAATCATCCGCGTAGTACAAGCGATTGTGCCGTTCAATAAGCGTACCCAGTTCTTTGATTCGAGCGTCGGCAGCCTTGGTATCCATCTGTTCTTCCCTTCGTGAAATTAGCCAGTTTTAGCATGAAAAGCATGTCAGATGCAATTGTTGCCTGTGAGTCAAGCTTCTTCACGATCAAGAACGTTCCGTACCTTCTGCAGGATTTCATTTTTAGAAAATGGTTTCGTTACAAATTCGACCCCTTCCTCGACAATTCCCTTTTGCAGAATTATGTCAGCGGTATAACCGCTGATGAAGATGAATTTTATGTCCGGACTCAGTTTTTGAATTTCTTCGCACATTTCTCTGCCGTTCATTTTCGGCATTACAACATCTGAAACGACCAGGGAAATTTCCTCATTGTGTTCTTTGAATCGGGAGACGGCTTCTTCGCCGTTGGCGGTGGCTATGACGGTGTATCCTGCTCTCTGGAGGATTCCAGACAGGAAATGTCTGACGATCTCTTCATCTTCAGCTATCAGGATGGTTTCTGTCCCTGATTTGGTGGGTACATCTTTCCTTGCAGTTGTTGCCAGGACTTCAATCGGGATAAGAGGCAGATAAATAGTGAAAACAGCGCCGGAACCCGGAGTGCTCTCCACAGTGATTGTACCGTTGTGCTGTTTGATTATTCCATAGCTGATGGATAGACCCAGGCCGGTCCCCTTGCCGATCTCTTTCGTGGTAAAGAATGGTTCGAATATCTTTTGCCGGATTTTATCCTTTATTCCGATGCCTGTATCGCTGACAGTGATTACGGCATATTCCCCCGGTGATTCTATGCCTAGCAGTTCCTTGCTCTTACTGGTTACCGTTATGTGGCTGGCGGAGATGCTGAGCCGACCACCCGCGGACATGGCATCACGGGCATTGGTGGTGAGGTTGATGAGCACTTGCTCAATTTGTCCCCTGTCAGCGATGACCGGCAACTTTCTTTTGCAGGATTTTGTGGTGAGTTCGATATCTTCTCCGATGATTCGGGAGATGAAAGAGTGGGTTTCGGTAATGAGGGTGTTTATCAGCAGCGGCTTTGGATTGATAATCTGCTTTCGGCTGACCGTAAGCAGATTATGGGTCAATTCCCGCGCACGTTCGGCGGCAAGCAACACCTGTTCAACGCTTGATCGCAGAAGCTGATTTTTTCTGTCTATATTTTCGCGGATGGTTCCACCGTAACCGGAAATGGCGGTTAAGAGATTATTGAAATCATGGGCAATGCCACCGGCAAGAAGGCCGATGGATTCCATCTTCTGTACATGAAGCAGTTGCTGCTCAAGTTTCTTGTACTCGGTCATGTCATGGATTGTACCCAGATAACCGGTGATAGTGCCCTCTTCGTTTTTTGTCACGGATGCGGAGATATGCACCACAACGATTTCTCCATCAGATCTTTTCAGTTCGGCCTGCATATCTTTCACAAAACCTTCGGTGAAAAGCATCCGGTGGAAATTTTCCCGAACTCCCATGTCAACATAGATGTCTTTGGAGATGTCAAGGGAGATCAATTCTTCCCAGGTATACCCCAATAGTTCCTGGGCAGAGGGGTTGATGTCCAAAAGGCGGGCGTCGGCATCAAAAACGAAGATAACGTCCCTTGATTCCTCGAAAATTTTTCGGTATTTTCTTTCTGACTCCCGAAGGGCCACCTCAATGCGTTTGCGGTAGGTAATATCCGTGTGAGATCCAGCGATGCGGGAGGGATTCCCCCATGGGTCGCGGAGACAGGCGCCACGACTGTGGATCCAGCGAAAGCTTCCGTCCTTGGCACGCAATCGGTATTCCACCTCATACACGGGAATATGGCCTCCAAGGTACCATTGCAGGGTATTCGTCACCCGATCATAGTCGTCGGAATGAATTCTCGATTTCCATTCGCACAGGTCATTGGAGATCTCATGATCTTCATAGTTGATTATTCCTTTCCAGCGTGGTGAGAAATAAACCTCTCCCGTGTCAAGATCTCTGTCCCAGATGCCGTCATTTGAACCTTGTACCGCAAGAGCGTAGCGCTCTTCACTCTTCCGTAACGCCTCTTCGGTCTTTTTCCGTTCCGTAATCTCATCCTGGAGTTTAGATACAATATCCCGTAACTGTTCTGTTCGCCCGGTAACTCGCTTCTCCAGATCGTTCTGCAGTGAACGCAGGTCGTTTTCAACCTGCTTCCGTCCGCTGATATCAAGTCCCAACTCTAAAACCAGGAGACTGCCGTCAATATCCACGTAAGGATAGTCAAGCACTTCATAGGACAGCCCATCGATGGCGCAGCTCCATTCCCACCGTTGCGGTTGCTTTGTTTCGAAGACCCGGAATGGCTGGCATTCA
The DNA here is from genome assembly GCA_028683595.1 of Geobacteraceae bacterium. GTDB lineage: Bacteria > Desulfobacterota > Desulfuromonadia > Geobacterales > Geobacteraceae > RPRC01. Next base: position 7,036 of record JAQUHM010000109.1, read on the forward strand.
GGGCAGGGAGTTGTTCTGCCCCGGAGAATTTCATGGCATTTGAGTCCCTTCGGCGCTCCGAAGTGCTTTCTGAAGTAGCGGTTAGCAAATCGAATAGTGTGATCGGGAGCCTGCAGGTAGACATAGGCCGGCAGCCTGTTCAAAAGGGAAAAAAGCCTTTGCCTCTGGGTCTTTAAAGACTTTTTGTCCTGAGCGAATTTCCTTTCTGAGGTTTCCAGTTCCGTGACTCTTTGGCGGAGAAAGGCTACTTCGTTCTCGAGTTCCTCTATTCTGTTTTTCATGTGTTGCATAGTGTTTGCCATAACCCTCGACAAGGAAAGAAGCTTGTCGTGCAAAGCATCAGCGGAAACTTTCTCTGTCTGATAATTATACAAGCATCCGGACAAGTGTCCGGCTGATGTCTCCGTTTGCTGGAGTGGCAGGCAGGTTCTTTGGAGTAAGGCGCTTAAGAAGCACCGCGAAACTTAAACTACACCAACAACATATAATACCGCAGGATAAATAAAACGCAACAACCGTAGCATCTCAATTTGAAAAAGATTTTGTGCCACAGGGAAAGTATGGTAGAAGAGAAAATATTTTGAAAAAGGAGTGAGAAATGACAGAAGAGAAAAATCCGCTTGTACTTATGGAAACAACAATGGGCAGTATAAAAATCGAGCTTTTTAAGGACAAGGCGCCGATCACCGTTCGCAACTTTCTGTCCTATGTGAAGGACGGGTTTTATGAGGGGCTGGTTTTTCCCCGGGTGATGAAGGACTTCATGGTGCAGGGGGGGGGCATGGATGCCGATATGCAACCGAAAAAGACCAAGTTTGCCATCAAAAACGAAGCCGCAAATGGCCTTTCCAATAAAAGGGGAACTCTTGCCATGGCACGTACTGGCGTGGTCGACAGTGCAACCTCACAGTTCTTTATCAATGTTGCGGATAATATTCCTTTAGATTACCGGGGAAAAACTCCCGCCCTTTTCGGATATGCTGTTTTCGGACAGGTTGTTGAAGGAATGGATGTGGTGGATGCTATTCGCCAGGTGAAAACCGGCTCAAAGATGGGGCACTCGGATGTTCCTGTCGAACCGGTGTCGATTCTTTCCGTGTCCATTGTTGAATAAACTCTTTGCAGTTTCTGCACGCTTCAGCATAAAAAAGGCTGCTCCAAAATGGGAGCAGCCTTTTTTATGCTGAAGCGTGATGGTATTGTCTACCCTTGGGCCGACCAATGACCATGTAGATTGCAGAATTCTCGTGCAGTAACCTTTTGTGCGGTAACCTTGAAAACAGCTTCGGGAGCATCTCCCGGTTTAAGAAACTGCCGGTAAGCTTTGCCGTCTGCAATGATTTCAATCCACTCGATGTAGTGTTTTTCTTCCATGGGGTGGGCAACACTTCCTACCTTGACGGTAATTGAATCAGCTCCTTTTTCTATCACCGGCACGTGTTTCTCTTTTGCTGCGTCGACAGTGTTTTCCGTCATAAGTTTCATCGGTTCCCCGCAGCAGACAAGTTCGCCGCCGCCTGCATGGAGCACTTCAACAATGTTTCCACAGATTTCACATTTGTAGATTTCCAGTACGTTCGCCATAGTACCTCCAAGTGATTATAGGTTTGAAGCAGGTGTGTTAACTATTAAAATGTACCTCATTGGTGCCTGACTTGCAACCCGATGCGAAGTTGTTTTCTGAAAATCTGAGGAGACTGGCGATATATCTTTCCAGGATGTTCTATGAAAGGGCCGCTTTCAGTGCCCCTTCCTGAAGTAATGTGTGAGCCCGAAATTAATTGCAATTCGTAATGTTGTAGACTATATTACGCAATCGTTGACATTACGGACTGCCATTGTAGTTCCTGGGGTCTTCGTTAATGCAGGGAGGGGTCAATTGGCATGAAAGAGGATGGATCAAAAGTTCAGGTTACCGGTACGGTATGGCTTGATAAGGCAGAAAAAGTTTTTCTCGGAGGTGATAGAATCGAGCTGCTGGTAAAGATTCAGGCTCTCGGTTCAATAACCCGGGCTGCCAAGGCTGTCGGGATCAGTTACAAGACAGCGTGGGAGATCGTGGACGCAATGAATAATCTTGCCGACATGCCTTTGGTTGTGAGGGTGACCGGCGGCAAGGGTGGGGGCGGGACACATCTCACACCGGAAGGACAGAAAGTCATCAGCTCTTTCAAAATAGTCCAGGAGGAGCACAAAATCTTTCTCAATAACATCGCCCATAAAATTGATGATATGGAGGGATTTTACAAATTTGTCAGGCGCATGTCACTCAAGGTAAGTGCACGGAATATCTTCAAAGGAACGATACGCTGCATCAAGAAAGGGGCGGTGAATTCCGAAGTAGAGTTGGTACTTTCCAGTGGTGATATGATTATTTCGGTAATAACAAACGAGAGCGTGGAAAACCTCAGTTTGAGTAAGGATACGGATACCTATGCAATTATCAAATCTTCGTCGGTAATCCTGGGAAGAGATCTCCACAACACGAGGCTAAGCGCAAGCAATATTCTTTGTGGAAATATCGTTAAAATAGTTCCCGGAGCTGTAAACACCGAGGTGACGGTCCGACTTTCCGGCGAAAACACTATCTGCGCTGTTATTACAAACGAAAGCGCCAATTTTCTTGCCTTCACCGAGGGCGATCATGCGTGCGCCCTGTTTCAGGCTTCCAACGTTATCCTTGGAGTGGACTGATTACCACTACTCCTGATACCTATAGTGAACAATTGTTTTCATGAGGTATTATCTTCGCAGAAAGATCCCGCCAACAATTGCACTACTCCCCGAAAAAATACCGAATACGAGAAAAGCCGGAAGATTAAAAGGCGTCCAACCTCTGTTTTCGATACAGATCCGTTTGGTTTCGAATGGAAAGATCCTCACAAAGGTATTAATTTCGTTACAGCCCCCAAAAATCCTTTCCCTGCGGGAGCAAAGTTCAGTGTACTATCAATGCTAGTCAGTTTCCATCCGGAAACTCCGGATGGAAACTAGTCAGATAACGTCTGTCAAAGTTGGCCGGCGATGTTTACTGGAATAATTATTTGGCAAAAGGCATGTTATTTCCGTAATTGCCCAGTAACTGAAAATAGCTGTGCGAGGAAAAGGCTTTGTTTCTCTTGTTTTATTATTGCCATCTTCCGGTTGACTTTTATCTGCCAGATGATTATTTTTCCAACAAGTACACCTACAAAGGGGCCAGCTATACAATGACAGATTCAAAACGCAAAAATAAGGATACGAAAACGACTTCTTCGCCTATTGCTGGCGAGGTGCAGCAGGGTGATGCCGGGGGACTCGTTGTCGCTGCTGACGTGCTTCCGAAATTCTTGCCCATTATCCCGCTGAAAATGCGACCTACCTTCCCGGGGATTCTCATCCCGCTGGTTGTGAAGGGTGCGGAGAAAGTTGCTGCGGTCAAGAGGGTAATGGAATTGGGTGATCGTACCATCGGGCTTGTTCTTGTCAAGGAACCGGACGGCGAGGAGACTCCGGACAACCTCCATCGTGTGGGGGTTGCGGCAAAGATTCTGCAAGTGATTCATTCCGACGATGAAAGTGCGCACTTGATGCTCAATAATCTTGAGCGCTTTATTGTCGACCAGATTACCGTGTCAGAAGAGGGTCTTGTTGCCCGGGTCACCTAC
>JAQUHM010000481.1 GCA_028683595.1 Geobacteraceae bacterium
TGCTCTCAGTCTTGATCACCGCCTTGATTAAACCGGGCTCTACGTTTTAACGATGAGAAGCCTTGCTAGTTATCTCATCAATTGAACCGGTTACGGGTTGCTGCGTTACAGCAGCTATGGGAGCGTAATTCTGGGACATTTCATCTGAAGTTATGATTTCATTCGGTGTATCAGGAGAACCCTGCGGTATTGCACCAGCCGCATCACGGTAAACGGCAAGTGCCCGAAGAAGGTTTTCCGGTGCGGAGGCAGGAAAAGACGGAACAGAATTTTGCGGGCAGGAATCAAGGGAAAGAGCATCCCGCATCATACGAAGGCGGAGAAGTTCTGCCCGTGCGACAAGAGAGGCCGGATCTGTTGACCGGGAGGTTTCACTTTTCCCGGCGGCTGCAAGAAGTCGAGCAAAGACCTCAGAGTTTACGGTCCGTTCATCGGGGGCAGGAGTCCCCTGTGAAGGTTCGGAGATTTGCGGGAACAGGTTGTTTACGGAACGTATTGACATGGAACCTCGGCCAGAGTCAACTGGCGTATGCCAGATCCGTTGCAAGCATTTTCTTCTTTTTCAATTTTTCGATAAAAGTTGTGCGCTTCAGATTTAGCAGGGTAGCAGCTTCCTTTTTATTGCCACCGGTTTTTTCCAGGGCCTGAATTATAAGGCGATTTTCAAATTCTTCCACGGCACTGCTAAGGCATATGCCATCGATTGGGAGCGAAACCGATTCAACACGCGGCTTAGCAAGTGATTTGCCCCGATATTTCGCCGGTAGATCTTCCAGGGTAATCGTACCGTTGCCTTTCAGGATGACCATTCTTTCTACCAGATTCTCTAATTCCCGAATATTGCCGGGCCAATCAAAGGCAATAAGAGACTCCATCGCCTCACGGTCGAATCCCTGTACACTGCGCCTGCTCTCTCGGCTGAATTTTTCGATAAAATTATCTACCAAGAGGGGTATATCCTCTTTCCTCTCTCGAAGAGGTGGAATAATAATCGGTATCACTGAAAGACGATAGAAGAGATCTTCACGGAACATCTTTTCTTCCACGAGATTTTCCAGATTCTGATTAGTTGCGGCAATGATCCTGGTGTTGATCTTTTTGGATCGCGTTGCCCCGACAGGTTCCAGTTCGCGACTCTGAAGAACTCTCAGCAGCTTCACCTGGAGACTTGTCTTCATATCCCCGATCTCATCAAGGAACAAGGTTCCCCTGTCAGCCATCTCAAAGCGACCGATACGATTTGTCACCGCACCGGTAAATGACCCTTTCACATGTCCGAAGAGCTCGCTCTCCAGAAGCTCATCAGGGATTGCCCCACAGTTGACCGGGACAAAATTCTTGTTTTTGCGGGAGCTCAACTCATGAATAGACTGAGCAACCAGCTCCTTTCCGGTTCCGGACTCACCCAGGATGAGAACCGTGGAATCGGAATCGGCAACTTTTTCGATAAGCTCGAAAAGCGCCATCATTTTCGAACTTTCTCCAATCATATTTATGCGGGATCTGTTTCTGACGCTCGGCACAGAACGATAGCTTCTGCTCTGGAGAGCATGGTGCTCAAAGCCGCGCTGAATGATCGAATCAAGCTCTTCGAGGTCGAAAGGCTTTTCCAGATAGAAAAATGCACCGGCCTTGAGAAGATTTGCCGTCATGACGCTGTTTCCGTATGCGCTATAAACTATGGCAACAAGCTCAGGCCTGATTGCCTTAACACGCTTGATGAATTCCAGACCATTCACCTTGGGCATCATGACGTCCGTCACGACCAGATCGATATCCTCTGCTTCAATTTTTTCCAAGGCCTCCATAGCATCACATGCCTGAAAAACCGTATAACCCTTATAACCCAGAAATGTTGAAACAAGATCCCGGGTTTGCTTGTCATCGTCAGTTATCAGGACTCTCTTTTCTGCCATGCCTTTCTCCCTCCGGGTACCAGCATAATGCAAGAAGATACGTGGTAACAGCCTGCAAAATAACAGCAATATAATTTTGTTTTTATATATTAAGCAACTAGAGTGCCAAAATTAACATAATATTTAATTACCTATTTAAACAAACAATTACAGTATGTTACAAATATCAATAAATGTTTATTTGGATTTTTTCATCTTATTTGCTTGTGCAGGTACTGAACAGCAACTAACCATGAAGAGAACTATACCTCTATTTTTCAATAAGTTACAGAGCTGAGGCAAGAAATGGTCAGAGGTTGAACAAAATCAGGAAACAAAGGAAGGGAAAGCTGGGAGAGGTTCAGTATGGTAACGTTTTTACAACAATACGAGAACAGCACAGCAACGTTTTGCAATATGTGGGGTAAAAAGGAAGGTTCTGGTTATCAATCATCCTGCAAGGCATATCTATCAAGTCTGTCCCTGAGAGTATTTCTGCTTATACCCAGCAGTTTTGAGGTTATCACCTGGTTATTATTACTTTCACACAATGCCAGATGAATCACTGCTTTTTCAAGGGCATTGGTGATTTTCTCGTATATGTTCCCGTTCTCTCGTCTACAAATATCCGAGAAGGCTGGTGCAAGCATTGCACAAAAAGCGGAAAAATA
>JAQUHM010000482.1 GCA_028683595.1 Geobacteraceae bacterium
AGTGCAGTAACTGGGGACAAAGCCATTTTTACAGAGCATGCGGATGATTTCATTAGGCGAACGCTGGTCGCTCGGCTCGAACTGCTGTCCGTTATTGGTGTTGCTCGTGCCTTCATGCTCTTCATAAACTTTTTGGTAGCCGCCGACGCCGGTGCAGGAGCCGGCGCTGATCTGGGAGATGCCGTAGGTGATCAGCTCGTCACGCAGTGCCGGATCTTCACGGGTCGATAGAATCATGCCGGTATAGGGCACCGCCAGGCGGATGATGGCAATAATTTTTCTGAAATCTTCATCACTGACCAGATGGGGGAAGCTCTTCATGTTCACATCGCCTGCCGGCCGCATGCGGGGTATGGAGATGGTGTGAGGCCCGACACCGAAGGTCTGGTCAAGGTGCTCTGCGTGCAGGAACATGGCCACAGTTTCATACTTGAAGTCATAGAGTCCATAGAGAACACCGATTCCGACATCATCGATTCCCGCCTGCATGGCCCGGTCCATAGCGGTGGTGTGCCAGTTGTAGTCGCGCTTCGGCCCGGCAAGATGCAGGTCTGCATAGGTCTTCCGGTGGTAGGTTTCCTGGAAAAGAATATAGGTGCCGATATCGGCTTCCTTCAGCTTGCGGTAATCTTCGATGGTCGTTGCGGCGATATTGACGTTCACCCGGCGAATGGCGCCATTGCCATCCTTGATACTGTAGATTTCCCTGACGGCGTCTGTTATATAGTCGATAGGACAGTTGACCGGGTCTTCTCCTGCCTCCAGAGCCAGGCGTTTGTGGCCGAGGGATTCCATGATTTCCACTTCTTTTTTTACTTCCTCAAGGGTGAGACGGTGACGGAGCTGTTCCTTGTTGCTTCTCTTGTAACCGCAGTAGACGCAATTATTCACACAATGACTGGAAAGATACAGCGGGGCAAAGAGTACGATTCGCTTACCGTAAATGGCCTGCTTGACCCTGGCTGCGGCTGCATACATCTCTTTCAACAATTCGGGGTCCCGGACTTCCAGGAGTATCGCAACTTCCCCGGCGGACAGACCGTGGTATTCACCGGCCTTGTTAATAAGCTCCCGGACGAGGGTTTTGTCACCGGCCTTGAACCCGGCTTCGGCTAGAAGCTTTGCAATAAGCGCATCGTCGATGAATAAATCTGGACTTCGTTGTTTTTTGTCAATCATGGTGTGGATTCTCCTCTAGTGTCTTTGCCGTGAGCGCGGATTTAATCGTTATTCCGGGGATGTTGCCCAGCTTGCCGGTCATGGCGCCGATCTCGTCGGTAGTCCCTTCGATGATCAGGGCGATTACTCCCACCTTGGCGTCGTGTCTGGGAATGCCCATCCTGCCGATGACAATGTGCCCGTAGTTGCTTATGACTGTGTTTACCCTGTCAGTGACCCGTTTTGGATCGTCAATCACGATGCCGATGACCCCAACACGTTTGCTCATAAAATTCTCCTCCGGAAAATAAAAAGCCTTCTTCTGCGCAGTGCAAAAGAAGGCATACATTACCTCTCGGTAAATTTCGCTATCCTTTGCTCAGGCTTGCCCTTGCTTACAGATTACGACTGTTTTGGTTCCTCCAAAGCAGGCTGAGAAAAACCTGTCCCGCTTTGTCAGAAGCATATTTTTATTTATACTAAAATTATTACAGAATGGAAAGAATATTTTGCAGCATCACACAAATCCGGCAAAGGTAAGTGGTATTACCTGCCGAGGCTTGTTCCCTCTCGACACCACCCTCGCCATTCGCGGCTTCCATTTCCGCAAGGTGGCCGAGAAAACAGGAGGCAATTCCCAAGATGACGATGGGCGCATATCATTGTAAACTCTGCTTCCGGTTGAAGAGAATGCTTTCTCCAGTAAACTTAATCGCACCGCGTTACTATTTTTCTGATAAAGGAGATGAAAAATAGGAAAATATTTTCATGTCGTTCTAGGCATTCACCTTCAGAATCGAGTAAAAAAGGCACCAGATTCAAAAACTGTTGACGGACTATGGCTACAATATCAGAATATGGACTAGTCTCCATAAAGTAACGGATAATTCCTGTACCGGTTCAGGGGTGATACTTTTGAAAATTTCGGGCGTCAAAAGCAAGGCCGTTGAACTGGAGAACAAGCTAGTTTCCATCCGGAAACTGAAAAAGTGCTGTTCCGTGGTGGGTTGGGACTTTCACGGAGTCTCTCGTACGGCTTCATTGCACGATTGCAACAGCAAGAAAATCGCCTGAAACAAGCATATTAGCCGATCAGTGTAGCGGGTGATGACCGATTACGAGAGGTTTCGGGGAAGTTCCAACCCGGTCCCTGCCAAGACTTTCCGGATGGAAGCAAGCTAGATTCGTACAATGGAATCGAAGTCCAGAAGACGTTATCGGCCACGATTGATCTCGGTTCGCGTAGGTTGCTTTCCACTCCTATCACCGCCTCATTGAAAGACAACTTCATCCAAACAGGGTTTCTTTTATACTGCTGAAAGAAAGCGGAGATACTATTAGGAGAGTTGCAGATGAAATGTGTTCAAACGAAAAAGTGAAACACCTTCTAACAGAAGAA
>JAQUHM010000483.1 GCA_028683595.1 Geobacteraceae bacterium
GCTCATTGGAATAATATGATCGATATCGCTATCATCATCATTAAAATTGCTCTGGTCTTCGTTGTGGTCCTGACCCTGGCCGCTTACCTGGTGCTGGTCGAACGCAAACTGCTGGGCTGGATCCAGGACCGCAAGGGTCCCAACCGGGCCGGTCCCTGGGGTCTTTTGCAGCCGCTGGCCGACGTTATCAAACTCCTGACCAAGGAAGATTTCCGGCCTGCGGGAGCGGACAAGTGGCTCTTCTACCTGGCTCCGGCCATGGCCGCGATCCCGGCGCTGCTGATGTTCGCCGTAATCCCTTTCGGCGCCCCGCTGACAGTGGGAAAACATCTCGTATCGCTGCAGGTATCCGACCTGAACGTGGGGCTGCTGTTGTTCGTCGCCCTCTCTTCCATCGCCGTCTATGGTGTCGCCATCGGCGGCTGGGCTTCCAACTCAAAATATGCCCTCTTGGGGAGCATTCGCGGTCTGGCCCAACTGATCTCCTATGAATTGTCCATGGGGCTGGCCCTGGTTCCGGTGGTGATGCTGGCCCATTCCTTTCAACTCTCGAAGATCGTGGACGCTCAAACCGGGTGCTGGTTTATTGTCTACCAGCCGCTGGCCTTCCTGATTTTCATGATCAGCGTTGTTGCCGAGTGCAAGCGTATCCCCTTTGACCTGCCCGAGGCCGAAAGTGAACTGGTGGCAGGTTTTCACACCGAGTATTCGGGCCTGCGTTTCGGGCTGTTCTTCATGGGCGAATACATCAACATCCTCGTGCTCGGAGGACTGGCAGCCACCTTTTTTCTCGGGGGCTGGCACGGGCCGCTGTTGCCGCCGGTGGTCTGGTTCTTGATCAAGGTACTGGCCTTCGTCTTTTTCCTGATCTGGATGCGCGGCACCCTGCCGAGGCTGCGCTACGACCAGTTGATGCATTTCGGCTGGAAACTGCTGATCCCGCTGGCCCTGATTAATATCCTGATTACCGGCTGGTTCCTGGTGTTGAAGGAGGCGATATGAATATCCTTCGTGACACAGGCGCGCTCCTGACCGGGATGTGGACCACCTGGAAGCACCTCTTCCGGCGGCCGGTCACCATCCAATATCCTGAGGAAAAACGAACGCCGCCGCCCCGGTACCGTGCACGGATCGTGCTCACCCGCGATCCGGACGGCGGCGAGCGCTGTGTTGCCTGCTATCTCTGCTCCGCGGCCTGTCCGGTGGACTGCATTACCATGCAGTCGGCAGAGCTGGAAAACGGCAGGCGTATAGCGGCCTGGTTCCGGATCAACTTCTCCCGCTGCATCTTCTGCGGCTTCTGCGCCGAGGCCTGCCCGACGCTTGCAATCCAGATGACCCCGGAATTCGAGTTGTGCACACGTGATATCATGGAGTTGGTTTACGAAAAGGAAGACCTACTGATCGACGGTTGCGGAAAATCACCCGACTATAATTTTTACCAACACGCCGGTATCGGCATAGCGCAGCCACGCGGGCAGGGCCTTGAAGAAAAGGCCCCGGTGGACGTACGGAGGCTGCTGCCCTGATATGGAAACCTACCTCTTCTACATCCTGCCAGTCGTCACCGTCCTTGCAACCATCTTCGCCATCTGCGAGCAACACCCGGTGCATGCCATCGTCTACCTGGTTACTTCCTTCTTTGCCCTGGCGGCCATCTTCTATCTGCTGTCAGCGCCCCTGGTCGCCATGTTCGAAATCATCATCTATGCCGGTGCGGTCATGGTGCTGTTCCTGTTCGTGGTCATGATCCTTGACCTGGGACACCCTGAGAAGACTGAACGTCCCAGCCTGTTTCACTGGCTGCCAGCGGTGCTCCTGACCGAGACGATCTTGATGTCGCTGGGCCTGATGCTGTCGGTTCAATCCGGCGCACCCATGAATGTACCGGTGGTGAGTGTGCAGGATTTTGCAGTGACCCTCTTTAGCCGCTACGGCGTGGCAATCGAGATCATCTCCATGCAGCTGCTGTTTGCGGTGGTGGGGGCCCTGTACCTGGGAAGGAGGCGTACGTCATGATCGTGCCGCTCACCCATGTGCTGATCCTGGCCGCCATCCTCTTCTGCCTGGGGCTGGGCTGTGTGCTCGCCTGGAGTTCCAACGTGATCATGCTGCTGATCGGCATCGAGATCATGCTGAACGCGGCCATGCTGGTTTTTGTCGGTGGTTCCTGCCAATGGGGACTGGCCGACGGTCAGGTATTCGCTCTGATGATCATAGCCATGACCTCGGCCGAGGTATCACTGGCGCTGGCCTTGGTGGTCTATTTGCACCGGCGCCGGAAAACAGTGAATGTGGATGCATTCCAAGAATTGAGGGATAATGAAACTCAGCCTTGAACTGATCCTGCTGCTGCCACTCCTGGGCAGCCTCTGCAACGGACTGCTCGGTGGCATCATACCGCGTCGTCTGGCCGAGGCGGTTGCCTGTGCTGCGATCTGGGGCAGCTTTGTGGCCACGTTGACGGCGGCAGCGGCCTACAGCGCCCCGATCACCGTGGAAATCGCCTCCTGGTTGGCGGTTTTTTCCTTCAAGGCCCCCTTGACCCT
>JAQUHM010000110.1 GCA_028683595.1 Geobacteraceae bacterium
AGGCCAAAGTGATCAGTCACAGAGCCTACGGGTTCAGAACGGCAAAGAACTTTATACTCAATCTGTATCACTGCATGGGCAACCTTGCCATGCCAACTACTTTGCACAGATTTGTGTGAGGAACCAAGAAAATAAATTACTATCATGTTGGTTCTGTACTTTTGTTTGTTTACTTGTCATAAATACAATTTATGTTGCTTTTGTGAAATGCATTCTGGCATATTTCTAGATGAGAGTTTACAACAAGATGCCTTGACTACCACCATCGGGCCTGGTCAGGCTCAGGGAAGAATACCGTGTCAGCCCGGGTTCTTTCGAATCACCAAGAGTCTCCTATGCCAATGTATATCTGTAAACTGGGCGCGCCTGACGGGAAGATTCTCACCAGGGAGTTTGAAGCGGCAGAGCCGGCCGGTTTGCGAAGAGAGCTTGAAGAGCAGGGGTATCACATCTTCGACGTGCGAAAGAGGCCTCTACGGGGCTTTCCGGGGAGAAGATTCGGCCGCGGAGGGGTAACGAAGCGCGAGTTGATTCTCTTCAACCAGGAGATGCTGGTGCTCATAAGGGCCGGATTGCCGATTATTCAAGTTATCGACACTATTCTCGAACAGTATGACAGCGGTCCTCTCAACAATGCCTTGAGACAGGTGAGGGAAGACGTGAAGGGAGGAGCCGCTCTCTCGACTGCTCTGGAAAAACATCGCCAGATCTTTCCGAATCTTTATTCAGCTTCCATACGTGCGGGAGAAAGGACCGGAGATCTTCCCGTTACAATACAAAGGTATATCAGCTATCTGAAAAAAATGGAGATTGTTCGCAAGAAAATTATTTCTGCGTTGCTGTATCCTTCGATTCTTGTTGTTGTCTCCATCCTGGCCATAAGTTTACTCCTGTTTTATGTTATTCCGATTCAGCAATGTGTTCACGGAGTCCGGTTCGCAATTGCCATTGCTTACCCGGATGATGATAGCGTTTGCATCTTTTGTCAGGAGCTGGTTTCTGGCAGGTCTTCTTGCCGCAATTCCACTTTTTGTTGCCTTCCGGTATTGGGTTTCTAGCGATGCAGGACGATATCAGGCCGACCGCTTCAAGATAAAGATACCGTATCTTGGCGCAATCATGAGTAATTATTCCCTTACGAATTTTGTTCGCACTTTTGCCAACCTTCTCGGCGGCGGTATTCCGATTGTTGATTCCTTGCACATGTCAACGGGGACGCTGAACAATGCCTATATGGAAAGGCGCCTTGGTGAAGCTGTTACTTACATAGAAGAGGGGGGGCGCATCTCGGCTGCATTTGCAAAGACCAGCATCATGCCGCCCCTTGCCGTTCGTATGCTGCTGGTTGGTGAATCCACCGGAGCTCTGGAAGAAATGCTGGTGGGTATATCAGAGCATCTCGAAGAGACGCTGGAGGAACGGCTCAACCTTCTTACCGCCGCTTTTGAACCAATTATCATGATCGTAATGGGGTTGGTAATCGGGGTGATTATTATAGCCATGTATCTGCCGATCTTCAAAATTGCCGGTACTGTCGGCTAGGAGCCTGTCGGACTTAGGAAATCGAAGCGAAAATTCGGCTGGGCGAGGACAGATTTTGTCGATTTTGCAGGGCAATAGTTGTTCTATTGCTCCAAAAAGCGGCGGGATATGGACCGTCTAGACTGATTTGCAGCAGATTTACCCTAAGTCCGACAGGCTCCTAGGACGGAAGACATCCGACACCGCAGAGGATGAATTTATAATGTTTTCAAGGAAATCGCTCGGAGTTTCTGTTTCATCGTCCGCCGTGTCTTTTGTGCGGGTAGGCGGTTCACCATCAGCACCGTACCTGGAAGCTGTTTCCAGTCGGCTATTGTCGCCAGGGACCCTGTGCTCTTCGATGCGGGAACTGAACATCCTGAACCCTCAGGGATTTGTCATTGCCTTGCAAGAGGCCCGCAACTCACTTTTCTGCCGGGGCAAATATGTGTCCGTTTCTCTGCCGGATTCCGTTGGACGTGTTATGATGCTGGATATGGAGGAGCGTTTCAAGAACCGTTCGGAAGGGCTTGATATCCTTCGCTGGAAACTGAAGAAAAAACTTCCTTTCGACGTGGCCGATGCGCATCTTGATTTTCAGCAGGTTGCAACGCGTGAAAACGGCGACATTGTACTACTGGTGGTGCTGGCATTCCAGCCGGTCATCAGCCAGTATGAAGAAATGTTCTCGGCAGCGGGTCTGGTTCCGACACAGATAGATCTCAACTGTTTCAATCTCAACCGGGTTTTCGAGCGACGTCTGGCAACGTCCGAAGATTACGCATTACTGACATATTTCGATTCACATCTGGGGATCATGTTTTTTTCTAGAGGAAAACCGGAATTCATACGTATCAGGGAATTGGCTGGAGGGGACACGAAGTTCGACTCTGTTCATAAGGAAGTCAGATTCTCGTTTCTGTCGTACAAGGCGAGATTTCCGGAGCGTGTGTTCCGGGATGTCTTCTGTATAGCCCCGTTGCAGATGGCCAAAAGTTTGTGCGGGGTCGCGCGTGATGCAATAGGCTGTGAACCGGTTCTCCTTGATACAAAATCGGCACTCGAAGTTCGGGGAAAAGACCTATCTGTCCCTGAGTCGTTGTTTCCTTTTACCTCGGCCATCGGAACGGCTATTCGGGCACTGTGATGCGATTTACCATAAATCTTGCAACCAAGACAATCCTTAACTACCGGCGGGTAGATCGTGCCTGTACAATCGCTGTTGTGGCACTGGGAATCCTTCTGGCAGGGAACATAGGACTGTATTCGTGGAATCTTGGAGAGATGCGGCGTCTCGATGCCGAGACAACCGAAGTGAAACATCGACTGGCGCGTCCTCTTCCACCTATCCCTGAAAAGGATCAGGCCGGGATTTTGGCAAACATAACTTTTTACAACGATATTATCAAACGAAAGACATACGGATGGCTTGCGTTCCTGGAAAAGCTGGAAGCAGCCACCCCGGATGGCATTTCGGTGACCCGTCTTTTGCCGGACAGGGCAAAAGGCAGTCTGGCTATCGAAGGCTGGGCGCGTGATTTCAAGGCGGTCGAGGCGTATCTTGCAATGCTGGAGGACTCCAAAACTTTTTATGATGTTTTACTCTTGTCCCATAAGAAAGAAGCGTTGTGGGAGCAGGCCAAAGGGGTCAGGTTTTCCATTTCCTGTCGGGTGAAAGAACAATGAGAGAATTGGTTCTGGAACTCTATCAGCGGAAAAAGCCCTGGTTGATTGTAATCGGGCTGTTGCTTCTCCTGAACATCATCGCTATGGTGGGAATAGCTTTTTTTCAGCAGCCAGTACTCAACCACAAGAAGGAGCTGGTGAAGGAGAGACGGAAAAGCCTTGATGCGATGGACCATGGTGATGCAAACTCCGTATATCGTAACGGCAAGAGAGATCTGGAGAAATTGCAGGCGGTGATACCCTCTAAGCGCGAGTTTGCCCCGCTTCTTGCTGAAATCATCGATTCTTCTTCAGAATGCCATGTTTCCAGCGACTCTCTCACCTACAAACCCGAGTTTCTCAAAGATAAGAATCTGCTTGTCTACCATATAGCACTGTCCGTGAGTGGACGGTATGCGGCAATACGCTGCTTTCTTTACAAGATGCAGACAAGAAAAGAACTTGTGGTTATTGACAGTATTTCATTTAAGAGCGAGGACCCTTACGTGGAAAAGGTCTCCATGGACCTTACTTTGACGGCTTACCTGAGGGACGGCGCATGAACAGGCAGCGTCTGGTACTCTTGATACTGGTTGTGTTGCTGGTTGCATCGTCGATCTGGGGCATTTTTTCCTATCCTAGGCAAAAAAACGTAGCAAAACTGAAATATTCCCTAGGGGCCAGGGCGGTTTCCGTTCGGAATCGTTCGAAAGCGGACGGTCCCGCCACGAGTAAGATCGACAGCGGCACACTGAGGATTAACCAGCTTGAGAGCCGCCCGGTTTTTTCAGAATATCAACGGGATATTTTCAGTCCATTGTTTGTTGACAAGGAAACGATGCTGGCGCGACAGGCTGCAGCGGCTGCGGTGGAAGCTGCCCGCGTAGCACGGATGATGAGACCGCCGAAGCCCACCAAGCCGGTTCCTGTGCCGACAGGGACTCAGAACGAGCTGGCGGCCTTCAAACTCCATGGCTTTTTAAAAAAAAATGGCAAAAAGATCGTATTCCTGGCAAAGGGCCAGGAGATTACTCCGGTGAAGGAGGGTGCTACCTTTGCCGGACGTTATGTAGCTACTTCCATTACTGATCAGGTTCTTATCCTGAAGGTAGTCGGAACAGGTGAAGAGGTCATCATCCCTTTGGTAGAAAATGAACCGCTAAGAGCAGTGCGGTAGCTGGTTAAACCCGGTCCCTGAAGCGGGGTTGGCCCCGAGGAGTCACAAGAATGCGTTCTCTGATGAATCTTGTCATAGCAGGTTGTTTAATTGTTACTCTGTTCGGCTGCGCAGCTGGTAAGGCATTCAACGCCGGCAAGAGTCTGGAGGAAGAGGGAAAGTACGAGGAGGCCATGCTCAGTTATGCGGATGCCTACCGTGCTGACCCTGAGGTCATTGAGTACCGGGCACGGTTCCTTACTGCTCGTGACAGGGCGGCAGATACCCGCTATTCGAAGGGTATGAAAGAATTCAGAAGTGGTGATTATTCAGCTGCATTGACGGATTTTCAGGTAGCGAATGTGCTTGATCCCACCAAAGATATTTTTAAGCAACAGGTCGAAGCCACCATGAGGAAAAGGGATGCGCAGCAGGTATTTAAAGAAGGGATGGAGTTCGAAAAAGACAATAAATTAAAATTTGCCAGCATAGCCTACAAGCGCGCGATTGAACTGGATCCTGAGTCGTCTGAATACAAACAGGCCAGGGACAGGGTTCGCGGCCTGCTGGACAACAGGCCGTCAGGGTATGAGCTGAATCTCAAATCGCTGAAACCTTTTTCCTTCAAATTTACCGGCTCGGGACTCAAGGGGGTCTTCAGAATTCTCACCCAGCTTTCCGGCATCGATTTCATTTTCGACGAAGGGGTCAAGGACCTGCCGGTTACTGTAAATCTGGATCGAACGAATTTCCGGCAAGTGCTGGACCTTCTCAGCACTATGTATAAGCTTGGTAGCACAGTCCTCAATGAAAAAACAGTTCTGATCTATCCAAAGACGGCCGATAAAATCAAGCAGTACGAAGATATGGAATTACGTACCTTCCATCTCAACTATATGGATGCGAAAAAAGGAATCAACTTAATTCGCAGCATGTTGCCGGCGCGCAAGATTTACGTCAACGAGGAGACGAACTCCATCGTTGTGCGTGATACCAGTGATACCGTTGATGTGATAGAGAAATTGCTGGACGCCAATGATTTTCCTGATGCTGAAGTCCTGCTGGACGTTGAGGTTATTGAGATAAATGATAAGAACACCAGGGACGTGGGGCTGCTCTTGAGCCGTTACGGGGTCGACGTCGGTGCCTTTGACCTGAGCAGCGGATTGCTGCTGGCCGATAAGCTGAGCAGCGCGCAATCGTCAACCACCACTACCACGGATGCGGGCATTTCCAACCTGGTCAACGCCTTCAATTGGAACGGCTTTGGAGGCTTCGTCACGGTGCCGAATGCGACCTATAATTTCGGCAAGACGATTGCGAAGGGAGAGGTCCTTTCAAATCCGAAAATTCGGGTGAAAAACAAGGAAAAGGCCAAATTTAACGTGGGAACCCGCGTTCCTATCACTACCACTACGACCAACGGGACGGTTGGAGGCTATAGCGTTAATGTCCAATACGTAGACGTCGGGGTAAAGCTCAATGCGGAACCGGTGATTCAGCTCAACAACGTCATCGACATCAAGCTGAGTCTGGAAGTCAGTTCAATCGTGCAAAAGGAGACGCTGGCCGACAAGACGACAACCGTCGTCACCATCGGAACCCGCAACCTGGAAACGGTCCTGAGTCTGAAAGACGGTGAAACCAGTGTTATTGGCGGGCTGATATCACGAACCAATACCGACAGCCAGAGCAAGATATTTCTTCTGGGTGATATCCCTATCATCGGGCCGTTCATCTCCGGTGATAGCAATAGCAAGGAAAAGACGGAATTAGTTCTCGCCATTACTCCCCATCTGGTGCGGGGATTGTTTGCTCCGGTGGCCAGTGTTACCTCTTTCATGTCCGGCAAGGAGGATGATCCTTCCCTCGCAATTTTCCCGCCATCTTCCGATGAGGAGTTGGGCAGTGGAGGCGTGTCACAAATTCCTGCGCAGACCGCTACGCAGCAATTCCCTTCTCCCATGGCCGGTCCTCAATCCAGTATTCCGCAGCCCCCTTCGACACAGCCGTCTATTACTTACCCGAATGTCGTGCAACCCGCGGTGTCCCCTGCCGGCAGTGATCAACCCGTTTCCTTGGTGCCTGTACCCGTTAACAGGGGCGCAGCGCCGATGCCGGGGGCTTCGATGAATAGCGGGAAATTACTCCTATCATCGCCGATGATGGGCAAATTGGGAGAGCCATTCACTTTGGAAGTACGTGTCGCGAATGTCAAGTCCTTCAACGCAGCATCATTTTCGCTGACGTTTGATCCGACACTCGTCGACCAAGTGTCGGTCGCTCAAGGGTCCGCACTGAATAAGCCGGGTATGAAAACCAGTTTTTCCAGTTCCGTGGATCCAGCCGGTTCCGTTGGCATCAGACTGTCGCTCCCGGCGGGAGCTTCTATCGATAATGGAAGCGGAGTTCTGGCAACAACCGTATTCCGTGCCAAAAAACAAGGGACCGTGGCCTTCGGTTTCCGGGATGTTGCCTTCAAGTCCGCTACCGGAACCCCTCTGCCGGTAGTTCCGGTAGCAACCTCAGTGATTATCCAGTAAAGCATGATGAATTTTCTCTGGGGAAAAAAAGGCGTTACCCTCCTTGAGCTGATTATCGCAATCAGTATCCTGACAATCCTGGTAGCGGGCATCGTGCCTTTGACTCGTATGACCGCAAAGAGGACTCGGGAGATTGAACTGCGGCAAAACCTCCGGATCATGCGCACTGCCATCGATACTTTCAAAAAGAGTTACGACAAGGCGGTGGATGATAAAAAAATAGTTACCACGGCTAATAAGTCGGGATACCCCGAAACTCTGCGTCAGTTGGTGGATGGTTATGATTTTGGCGGTCTGTATGCTTACAAGAAGAGGTTTCTGCGCAAGATACCAATTGATCCGATGAATCCGCCTGAACCTGGAGAAGAACCCCAATGGGGGTTGCGTTCATACAGTGATGAACCTGATACTCCATCTTGGGGCGGGGAAGATGTCTATGATGTGTATTCACTCAGTAAAGGAACTGCACTTGACGGCACAAAATACAGAGAATGGTGATATCCTGCGGAGTGGGCAGATTGTAGGGGGGCGTCGGGGCTTTACCCTGATTGAGCTGATGATAGTGCTTTCGATTATTGGCATTCTGGCCTCGATAGCCGTGCCGAATTATCAACGCTGGATCATCAGGGCGAAAGAAGCTACGCTAAGCGACTGCCTGAATAATTTTCGCAAGACTATCGACGAGTTTTATGCCGACCAGGGCAAGTATCCGGACACACTTGATGATCTCGTTACCAAAGGATATTTGCGGGGGATGCCGATTGATCCCTTTACCAAAAAGTCTGATACCTGGATAACGGTTGCGCCTCCTGCAACGGATTCCATACCTTCAGATTCCGCCTCTCCACCGGTAACCGCTCCGGTCAAGGAACCTGGCAATGTCTATGATGTCCATAGCGGATCCAGCCTCGTTGGGAGCAATGGTATACCCTATAACGAATGGTGATTTCCTGTTCCACTTTGCGTTCAGGCTTCCACTTTACCATTCCTGAAGGAGGAGGACCTTTTTCGCTCCCCTCTTTGAGAAGGAAGGTTTGGTGAAGGTGTTTTCCATCGTGAATGCATTATGGTAGTACACCGGCCCTGTGTGCCCCTACCTCTTATTCCACAAAGGTTACCCGGTTTATTTCCCTGAGGGTAGTTTCTCCGCTCAAAAGCTTTTCTATTGCCGACTCCCTCAGAAATACCACCCCCGATTCTCGGGCCATTTGTTTGAGCTCGGTTGTGGACGCCTTTCTGATAATAAGGTCGCGGATATCGTCAGTCATGTCGAGAAGCTCCACGATGGCGGTCCGTCCATGGTAGCCGGTGCCATTACAGGCGTCGCAGCCGTGAGCATCATAGAGGTTGCTTTGCCGGGCGAGTTCAGGATCAATTCCGGAATCTAATAAAACTTCATCAGAGTAGTGGGCCGGAATTCGGCACTTCGGACAGAGGCGCCGAACCAGTCGTTGCGCCATGACACAATTCAGGCTGGAAACAAAATTGTAGGGGTCGATGCTCATGTGGAAAAAGCGGCCGATCACGTCGAAGGCATTGTTGGCGTGGACAGTTGTAAATACCAGATGTCCTGTCAGCGCAGACTGAACGGCAATCTGGGCGGTTTCAGAGTCGCGGATTTCCCCGACCATGATTTTATCAGGGTCGTGGCGCAGGATTGAGCGCAGTCCCCTGGCAAATGTCAGGCCTTTTTTTTCGTTGACCGGAATCTGGAGAATGCCACGTAGCATATATTCGACCGGGTCCTCGATGGTGATGATCTTTTCCTCTCCGGTATGGATTTCGGTCAAGGCGGCATAGAGAGTTGTTGATTTTCCGCTCCCGGTTGGACCGGTAACGAGAATCATGCCGTACGGTTCGTGAATCTTTTTGCGGAAACGAACTATCTCCCGTGAACTGATACCGAGGCTTTCCAGGGTCAAACCTTTCAGGTTGCTGGCAATTGCCTCCTTATCGAGGATTCTGATTACCGCATCCTCTCCCATAACGCTGGGCATGATAGAAATCCTGAAATCGATGGATTTCTCTCCCAGGCGGATCTTGAAACGTCCGTCCTGGGGAATGCGGCGCTCGGAGATATCCAGCTCGCTCATGACCTTGAGTCGTGAGATGATCGGGGCCTGAAACTGGATGCCCATAGACTCGCTGGCTTTGTAGAGCACGCCGTCAATGCGGTACTTGATGACCACACCCTCCTGGCTTGTTTCAACATGGATATCACTGGCGCGGCGGTTCATTGCATCCATAATTGTGGTATTGAGCAGCTTGATGATGGGGCTGGTGTCTTCGGAGATGCCCTCCATCGTCAGGATTTCTTCTCCGTGGTCGTTTTCTTTTACCAACTGCAGCATGAAGTCTTCCGAGACTTCCCGCAGTACCCTGCTGGTTGCCGTGCCGGCCTTGAAGAAATCCGTTATTGCTGATTCGGTTGCCACCCGGATCTGTATCTGACGATCAACCAGGAGTTCCAGTTCATCCAGCTTGAGTACGTCGGTGGGATCGGAAACGGCGACAATCAAGGATTCGGAATCCATTCCCAGCGGTACGATACGGAAACGGTGGATGAAATCTGCCGGTAGAGTTGCCAGCAGCTCTTCATCGATTTTATACTGACTCAGATCGACGAATTCGAGGCCGAATTGCTCCGCCAGTGCCAGCGCAAGATCCTCCTCACTGATCAAGCCTTCCTGGATGCAGATTTTACCGAAACGCAGATTTTCCGAGGCGAGTTTTTCCAGTATGAGCGGCAGAAACTCAGCACCAAGAGAGCCTCGTTCGATAAGGATTGTTCCAATGTCTCTATTCTGGTAATCCATTGTTTTTTGACACCCTTCGGTTCAGGAGACTTTTGTGAGTTTTGCGCCGCTATTTCCGTTCTGTGTTCATTCCGGATGTAGCCAGATGGTTAGCGGTCGTGACATAATCAATTACGGTGGTATCAGCGTTCCGCGGCTCAAAGAGGTCCATGGGAGGGGCGACGGTAAGCGGATATTCGGTCATCTGCCCGGAAAATGCCACGGTTAGCGAAGTAGAGAGGCTTCCCCGGTTTGGCAGGATTTCCAGGATCCACACGCCCGTGTCGGTCATCTTCGCTGAGACGCAATGTCCACCGGTAATAGAAAAATTCGGAGGGACCCCGGTGCGGCCTTGAAGTCGAAGTGTAATCCTGGCCACGGCTCTCCCATCCGATAAGAGTACTGCAGGATTCTGGCTGAAGACAGGATCCCAGTGTGTGAACAGACCTTCCCGTGCCGCTTGGGTTTTCTTGCCGGAAAAGGCGCGGAAACGGTCCAGTACACTTTCCTTGCGATCAAAGGTTGCTGTTCTCACCATGGGAAACTGCATGCCGGGTAAAGGTATTTCGGCCTTACTGTCACCTATTGGCAGTACCACAAAGATGATCATTGCAATGATTGTGGTGAGCAGTTGCCTCAAGGCACTTGAATGGTCGCCGATAATTCCAATGACAGAAATGTGCGAGCAGTTGGGAGAACTGCCGGGAGTCGGGCTACCCGGTAGTAATTCCGGTCGCGTCGGGGAAAACGATAGGGAGGTGACAAAGTATGCAGGCATGGGTTTTCCTGTCCGGCTATAGTGGTGAGATAGCTATACTGGTATCTCACGGGGCTTGTGCCCAGCTCTGGGGCTGTTAAAGTATATCTCACATAGAGTGTCTTACACAA
>JAQUHM010000484.1 GCA_028683595.1 Geobacteraceae bacterium
TGACACATCAGCTCGAACGGCACCTGACGGAGACCGAATACTTTTTTCAGGTCATCCACCATGCCAATCCAGAGATGACCGGTCATCTCGGCATCTGCCAGGGCACGGTGGTAGACCCCGTCGGTCTTGAGTTGTTTGTATCGGACAAGTTTTTCAAGGCTGTGCCCCGGTGCTTCGGGATAAATACGGCGGGAAATCAGCATGGAGCAGGCGAACTCCTGATTGCGCTGCCGATTGATGCGCTGCATCTCAATGTCGAGAAAGCGGCGGTCGAAGCTGGCATTGTGGGCCACCAGGTGGTGTCTGGCAATGAAGGAATAAAATCGTTGCATGACGTCAGCAATCAGGGGTGCTGTAGCAAGCATCCGGTTGCTGATGCCGGTATACTCTTCAATAAAGCCACTGATCCTCATCCCCGGGTTCATCAGGCTCTCGAAACGGTCGATGATCCGGTTATCCCGAATTAGGACAGCACCAACCTCGATGGCCCGGTCGCCGCAATCCGGTGAAAGGCCAGTAGTTTCAAAGTCCAGAACGATGACGGTGTAATTGCCCATGGAGTTCCCTGAAAGTTTACTTTTATGGTATCTATTCAGCCTATTGACCTGAATAGTTTACGGGTACGACCCACTACTTATTCCGGTCTGATCCTGTTCCCTTTGCAGTCAAACTGACTCCATCATTGGCCAGCGTAACCAGGCCGTCCTTGTAAAGTCCACCCACCGCTTTCTTAAAAGTTTTTTTACTCATGCCAAGTGTCTGCTGAATGACCGTCGGGGAACTCTTGTCGTGCAGGGGCAAGGCACCCCCTTGTTCCCTCAGTACGTCCAGGATGACCTGCCGGGCGTCTAAAACACCCTCGGCCCCAACCTTGCGCAAAGTGACATCAAGTTTGCCATCTTCGCGCAGACGCTTTACATAGCCGGTCAGGTGCATACCGGTGCCGGCCCCGGCCGGCAACTCGTCCCGGTAGAGCAGAGCAAGATAGCGATGATGTACGATGACTTTGGCCCCAAGGTCGGTGAGTTGCCAGATGATAAGGTCAACAGGGTCACCTTCACGCAAATCGGGCCATTCGAAATCAAGACAGTCATCAATGCGGGCGTTGGCAAACGGACGGCCCTGAGGATCGATCTCGACATAAACCAAATAGCTGCTGCCAATCTGCATCCGCTCCGGCTGCAGACTGAATGGTGCAAGCAGATCCTTTGCCAGACCCCAGTCGAGAAATGCCCCATGAGGACCAACCGACTGAACTTTCAGCAAGGCAAACTCTCCAGCCTGGACAAGCGGCTGACGGCAGGTAGCCTGCAACTCTCCAGCCACGTCCTGATAGAGGAAAACCTCAAGTTGCTCACCAGGCATTACATCACGTGCCTCCCTCCGCGGAAGATGAGCCAGCTGTCCACCGGCTTCAAGCCAAATGCCTCTGGTATCAATGCGGGCAACATTCAAGGTGTGCAGACGACAAAGTTCAAGATGTTCACTATTCTCCATTTGCCCCTCCTTAGGGGTAACACGACTTTTTCAGCAGATGATGAGTGCCCGGGGTTGTTGACAGTCGACTCGGGCAGGCAATTGATCGGAGCATACTCCATACTCAAGAAAAACTGCTTCCCATCACTTTCCAAACGTTATACCAGACAACGGTAAACTTCCACGATGGAATATTTTCGGCAATCCGATTAGCGTTGATCTTCAACTTCACACCTTCTCTCTGAAGGAGAGGGAATTTTGTTACGCTGTAGCCAGAAATTGATGAGCAGTACGTTCAGCAATATCTCTCCGGACAGTTATGTGCTAGGGTAAGGACATGGGTACCCGATCTAAACGAAGCGAACGTTGTCCTCACTGCCGGCTGCACACCCATCTCTGCATCTGCAGCGACATACCCCGACTCGATCTGGACACCCGGCTGGTTCTGGTGATGCATCACCGCGAGTGGGCCAAACCTACCGCAACCGGTCCACTGGCGCTTGCAGTGCTCAGCAACAGTGAACTTCGCATTCAGGGATACCAGGAACAACCGCTAGACTTACAAGACCTTAACACCGAACAGCGCCGGACTTTGCTCCTCTATCCCGCTGAGGAGTCTCAGATCCTGAGCCGCTCCCTCTTGGCAGAAGATCCCAGGCCGGTCAACCTCGTTGTCCCGGATGGCAACTGGCGCCAGGCAGCACGCATGGGCAGACGGCTCCCGGGACTGGAGCATGCCACCATGGTGCGCCTTCCTGAAGGGGCGAAAACAGGCTGGGGAGTCCGGAAAGAGTGCCATCCCGAGGGACTGGCAACATTCGAGGCGATCGCCCGGGCGCTCGGCATCATCGATTCTGCCTACGTGCAGGAAAGAATGGAAGAACTTTTCAGCCTGATGGTAACAAGGACACTACAGGCCCGGGGGTAAAGAAAATGAATGCGTTAACGCTTCACCATCAAGCAGCAATTGTCTCATTATTTCGAGTCTTTTCCAGATAGTAGCAGTAGTCACCCTCAAATACCCGCATCTCCCCGTGATCTATCTCGAAGACCC
>JAQUHM010000485.1 GCA_028683595.1 Geobacteraceae bacterium
CGTCCAAGAGCGGCAGCAGTTCTTCATCCATGCGCTTGCAGAAATCCGTTTCATCATATTGACCGCACGCGACCAGCGAGCTGAGCAGCAGTTTGAGAATAAAACCGGCCTGGGAGAGCTGGCCGGCTTTTAGTCCGGCGTGGTAGCGGCCAGGCTTGGGGTCCGTATAATCGCTGATCCAGTCGCCGTAGTCGCGACGCATCTCGGCGAGATCGTAGTACCAGTGCGGCCCCAGCCCCATTGCATCACCGATGAAGGCGCCCATGACGGCGCCAGCCGCGCGGTCCCGTATATTGGTATCAGACATGTTGACCACCTCTGAAAAAGCCATGAATTTATTTAACATGACGTTGGTTTATGCAGATTTCGGACATAAAGAAATGTGGCGGGGTCATGGCCGAACCACTTACGCAACGCGTCACTGGGGGCCGCATTATTCACCCAGCCATCCACACTCAGGTCCTCTTTCTCCACGCCCCCCGGCCAAAGCCTTTTTACGAGGAATCTTCTGCCGTCGCCAGAATCCAACTGTTCGTATACGCCGGGTCGACATGAAGATACTCGCTAATAACGCTAGCTGTACTCACAGCTCAAGTCTGCGAGTTGTGTCGTTGATTCTTTCATGGTCCACGCATCGTTGTGTTGACAGGCTTGTTATGCTTCTCTCGCTCTCCCGGATTTAATGGTCATGCTTAAGATTCGGCGTTGCATGCTCCTTGTGGGTGTTCTTCGCGTGATGCCCGGTTGCGCCGCCGGCATCCATGTGGAGCCGCTCCACGTAATGGGTGTATTCAACATATGCCGCTACGAACTCGCGCCCCTTTTGCACACTTTCATCCTTATGCTTATACGTCTCAGCTGCCTTTTCGTAGCGCTGGCGGATACCTTGCCTAACCGCATCCGTTACCAACTTAACCAGTGTCTCCGCTGAGCCTCCAACCAATGACTTGTCTGCTTCGGCAATTACCGGTTCCACCGTGCCGGCAGCCTTCAGCCCGGTGAACGGCGCGCCTTCGATCGCACGATGTATTTTTACCAGGGTCTCGAAAAAATTCAATTCGGTTGCTTTCTGCTGTTTCTTGCCACGGGCGGCAAGTGCTTTGTTGAACGCAACCTTCACGATTTTCTCGTCATTGGACCGTACCCATTTGAGCGTCGGGGTGACGTTTTTGGCATCCAACGCCTTTCGGGCATCCTGTATGACCGGACCGTCCAGTGTTTCGCAATGGGCCGCTGAATAGCTGTAGATGCCGAGAGTCAGTGTTGTCGCGGCAACTACGACCCAAAAAAGTCTTGCAAATCCTGTGATTGCTTTCATTGTCTGTGCCTTCTTCTGGATAGTGATGCCTTGGTAGTACATCTCTTTGCATTCCCTCTCTCATCTTACCCTTTCCTCTGTGCGAATCAACTCGGATACCATTAGCCGAGTTGACTCAAAATAAATTCTTCTAGGTAATCCCCGGCTCTGCCGGGGATTGATGTAGCCTGGTGACAACGGGCACTCCCACTTGGTAAACTGCCGAGAGGGAGGAGACACGAAAAAACAACATCGTTACACCCCGGAGTTCCGGGCCGAGGCAGTAAAACTGGTAACAGAGCAGGACCTGACACAGGAGGCTGCAGCCCAGCGATTTGCTATCCCAAAGGGGACCCTTGGCAACTGGGTTGCAGCCGCCAGGGGTTCCAACTGTGGATCAGTACCCGGCGCACGTTCCGTAAAGGAGTTGGAAGCCGAGAACGCCAAGTTACGTAAGGAACTGGCCGAGGCCCGCATGGAGCGTGACATCCTAAAAAA
This sequence comes from Geobacteraceae bacterium, assembly GCA_028683595.1. Taxonomy (GTDB): domain Bacteria; phylum Desulfobacterota; class Desulfuromonadia; order Geobacterales; family Geobacteraceae; genus RPRC01. The sequence goes on from JAQUHM010000485.1 coordinate 1,796, forward strand.
AACGGCGTACTTTGCCAGGGAGTCGCTCCCCGGTACGCGTTCGTGAAAGAGTGGCGACTCCAATTTCCTGTAACAATCATGTGTCAGGTGCTAGACGTATCGCGTAGCGGCTTTTACATCTGGCTAGGGCGAAAACCATCGCGTAGAGCCCAAGAGGATCAACAGCTCAAGGTGGCGATCAAAGCCGCCCATAAGCGTACGCGAGAAAGCTACCGCGCCCGACGGTTGCAGCCGAGTTGGCGGCTGATGGCTTCGTTGCCGGCCGCGATCGCATTGCTCGTCTGCGTCGAGAACTGGGAATTCGCTGTCGACAGAAGCGCAAATACAAGGCGACCACGAACTCGAACCACAACCTGCCCGTTGCGGAGAATCTTTTGAACCAGGCATTTACCCCCAGTGCCCCCAACGAGGTCTGGGTTGCCGATATCACCTATATTCCTACCGACGAGGGCTGGCTCTTCCTGGCAGGCATCAAGGACGTCTTCACCTGCGAAATCGTCGGTTATGCCATGTCTGAGCGTATGACAAAGGATCTTGTTAGCAGGGCACTATTCCGAGCGGTACAACAGCACCGGCCAGCGGCAGGACTGATCCACCATTCTGATCGTGGCAGCGAATACTGCGCTTACGACTATCAAAGCCTTCTTGAGCAGTTCGGAATGAGTGCTTCCATGTCTCGCCGTGGGAACTGATATGACAACGCGCCAATGGAAAGCTTCTGGGTAAGCCTC
>JAQUHM010000111.1 GCA_028683595.1 Geobacteraceae bacterium
GAAGTCCATAGGAGCGTAGCAGATTTCAATCCACACACCCGTGAAGGGTGTGACCATGGTTCGGTCTTTCTTCCGCCGGCGGCCGAGATGCGTGATGGCCTGCGCCTCGGCAAGATTCTGCCCGCTTTTGGTCAACTCTGCCACACGTGCAGCAAGCGCTGATTGTAACCCAAGCACCCGCTGCCCGACCTTGATGCGGGCAAGCAGTTCATCGGCACTGAAGGGTTTTATGATATAGTCGTCAGCACCTGACTCCAGTCCGGAAACAACATCCTCCTGGTATCCTTTACAGGTGAGAAGAATAAGATAAGGTTGCGATACTGCTCCGGACGCGCGAAGCGCACGGCAGATATCAACCCCGTCCATTCCCGGCATCATCCAGTCGAGAATTGCCAGCATAGGCGCATCCGCAGCCTGAAGGGTATGCAAGGCCTCGGTACCATCAGAACAACAAAGGACTTCGAAACCTTTTTTTTCCAATACCGCCAAGAGGATTCGGCGTGTAGTCTGATCATCATCCGCAATTACAATTTTCATGACCACCCGGTACATCCACGATAATTTACATACAGCGAACAGAAACACTCTGCCTATCTGCTAAAAACGGTCTTTCATCGTATCACATGACTCGTGGCTAAAGGCTGACGCCAACGTCCAGCGACAGGCAGCTCGGCCCCATTGTACCGTTCTTGACTGAATCCGTCCATTCCTTAGTGCAGATGAATCCGTAAAGCCGGCAAGAGGATGCGCCCTCCTGGCCACGAATGCACTAGCAACAAAATAACTGTCGCATGTACTGGTTTCGGTTAGAATATGCTGTATGCTGTTTACTTTGAAGGCATCTAAAATCAGGAGACAATCACCATGATCAGGCCAGTCGATACCTCATTCACCAAGATTCTTCCCATGACCAGCGATGAGGCATTACGGCGGCGCTTCATGATCCTCGACGAACCGATCCAGGCCAACATGCGTTTCGGGTTGCTTCTGGAGGTACTCGACAAGGTTGCGGAAGAGACCGCCCTGAACTATGTGAACCAGTTCTTTCCCGACGCCAGGGTGGTAACGGCAGCCATCGACAATATTGCAATCCGCCATGTTACGGACATGTCGAGGGATGTGCATTTTAACGCGCGAATCAACCATGTGGGCCGCTCCTCTCTTGAAATCGGCATACGGGTCGAGCAGCCCGGTGATCCGGCGAGACATGTCGCCTCCTGCTATTTTACCATGGTGGCTCGCTCGGGTGTGGGCGAGGATGCAACCAGCGTGGTCCTGCCTGGCCTGGAGTACACGGAAAAAATAGAAAAACAGCGGGCGGCAAAAGCTCTGAAACGAAGGGAAGAATACAAGCTGCAGCAGGCACTGCTGCGTGAACCGCCCAGCCGGGAAGAGTTCGAAATGCTCACCAGTCTGCATGCTGCCCAGGATGAGCCCGGATTCAAGGGCCTGCTGGCCGGGCACCTTACAGCCGACGCCTGGGAACGGATGTACCCGGAGCAGGAAAACGTGCCGAAGAAGATTTTCGGCGGCTATCTCATTCGTCGCGCCTACGAGTTATCTTCCATCTGCTGCGATCAGGTGGCCCCCAACCGCCCGATACCTGCGGCGGTCAACCGGATTAACTTTTTCCACCCGGTGCGCATGGGGGACAAGCTTCATTACACCACGCGCGTCGTCTATACCAGCGGCAGCCTTATCTGCATCGAAGCCAACATTGAGCGGATCAGCCTCGACCGGACCACCAAAGCCCTGTCCAACTCCTGCCTGTTCACTTTTTGGAACGTCGATGACGATCTGAAGCCCCAGCCGGTACCCCAGGTTTACCCGACCAATTACAGTGAGGACGCCCGCTATCTGGCGGCCCATCGCAGCTGTCAGTCCCTGAGCATGCAACGTTAACATCCAGAACGGATTGCCGCTCCGGAATGCACTTGGGCAATTCAGATGGTCTGCAACGAATACATTCCACCGATGCGATTTATCTGGGAAAAGAGCAGGAAAGAGATGGTTGTTCTGAAGGCATCGTCCCTGAAAATCTACCTGATCACACTCATTTCATTAGTAGCGGTCCTGCTTCTACCGGGTCTGGGTCCCGCAACGGAAGAATATGCCCAAAAGACCGGGCAGATTTGACAGACGCTCTCAAGCTTGAACAATGAGAATGCCTGTTACCGCCAGGCTTGTACAGGGTGATGAAAGCACCGGCATGACTCTGCGACAAAAGATCTTTTACTTTCTTGGCTACCTGAACCTGACCTCAGTTTTAGGCATCCTCCTCATCCTGGCACTATGGCGGTGGTGGTAAGAATACCTTGCAAGAAAACATTGCATTTCACATCAAATGGACCGGCTCACAGAAAAATTTTAACTATCGGGTATACTTAAAGAGCCATCCCGGTTCATAACCTGTTAGCGAAAAAGAAAGAAACCCGAGTTTGAGGATCGACAAGGAGAGTCCCATGAAGTTGTCTTTCCACGGCGCCGACCATGATGTAACCGGTTCCTGCCACATGGTTGAGTGTGCAGGAAAGCGAATCCTCATCGACTGCGGGCTTTTCCAGGGAGGGCGCGAACTTGCTGAGGAAAACACGGAGCCTTTCGGCTTCGACCCCTCCGCCATCGACTTCCTGCTGCTCACCCATGCACACCTTGACCACTGCGGTCGCCTGCCTCTCCTCGTGAAAAAAGGCTTCAGGAGCGAAATCATCACCACTGCCGCATCGCGGGAGTTGGCACGGCTGGTAATGCTGGATTCCGGACACCTGCAGGAAGAGGAAGCGCGGAACAACGCTCGCCATAACGCCCGACGTGGTAAACACAAGGAGAACATTGCCCCCCTATACACGGAAATAGACGCGCTAAACACCCTTGACTATTTTGGCAGGACGGTCGGATACAATGACCCGCTGGAAGTGGCTTCCGGCGTGCGTGCAACTTTTCTTGACGCCGGCCACATCCTTGGCTCGGCGTGTATCTATCTGGAATTGTCAGAAAACGGTCGTCGGCAGACAGTTTTGTTCTCCGGCGACCTGGGCAATAGCAACAGACCAATTTTACGGGATCCGTCATCACCACCAAAGGCCAATGTCGTAGTAATGGAAACCACCTACGGGGACCGCCTGCACAAGCCTGTTGATCTGTCGGTTTCGGAACTGTACGCGGCAATTACCGATACTTTCACGCGTGGCGGCAATGTCATCATCCCGACATTTGCGCTGGAACGGGCACAGGAGATCCTGTTTTTCCTGCGTGAGGGGGTTGAGAAAAATCTCTTGCCCCGTTCAATGCAGGTCTTTCTCGACTCACCGATGGCAATCTCCGCCACCACGATCTTCGAGCGACACCCGGAGTGCTATGATGAAGAGACAGCAAAGATTTTCCACGAAGGACACGACCCCTTGCACCTTCCCGGGCTGCACTTCACGCGTGAGACGCAGGAATCCATCGCCATTAACCGTATTAGTGGCGGGGCGGTGATCATGGCCGGTTCAGGCATGTGCACCGGCGGGCGTGTCCGGCATCACCTCAAGCACAACCTCTGGCGGGCGGATTCGAGCATTGTGTTTGTCGGCTACGCAGCCAACGGCACCCTTGCCCGTAAAATCATTGACGGTGCGACTCGTGTCCATCTCTATGGTGAAGAGATTCCGGTAGCTGCAGCTATTCACACAATCAACGGCTTTTCCGCACACGCTGACCAGGCGGAACTTCTTGCCTGGCAACGGGAAACCACCCCGGAACGAACTTTCCTTGTTCACGGCGAACAGGAGACAATGCTCAGCTTCTCGAAGTTGCTGGACAACACCCAGGTGGAAATGCCCGCACCTCATCAGGCCTTCGAATTGTGACACCGACTCGAAGGAAATACACATTCCTATCAAATGTTTGAAACAATGGACAAAGGAGACAACAAAATGAAAAAGTGGCTTTTGAGCGTACTATTTCTGGCGATCTCAACTATCTTTCCAAACCCGACAATGGCAGAAGTAAATATAAGTATTGGGATTTCTCTGCCGCCACTCATTGCATTTCAGGCACCTCCGGATGTGATTGTTATACCTGACACGAACTATGTATACGCTGTTCCGGATATAGATGTAGACTTGTATTTCTGGAATGGCTGGTGGTGGCGATTATGGAATGGCCGCTGGTATCGCTCACAATATTATGACCGTGGTTGGGGTTATTATAACAATGTCCCAAGTTTTTATTATGATGTAAACCCACGTTGGAGAAGATACTACAGAAACCGCAATTGGTCCGGACATCGCTGGGACTACCAACGCATTCCTAACCGACAACTTCAACAGAACTGGGAACACTGGGAAAATAATCGTAATTGGGAACGGGAAAACAGCTGGGGCGTAAAGAATTATAAACCTCGACCGCCACAGCAGAGACAGCAGCTAAGAATTCAAAGACAAAAGCAATATCAGCAAAGACCTGAAGTTCGGAGATTACAGCAACAACGACAACCACAGGTTAGGCAACCTGAGAGACAACCGCAGCTAAAACAACAACGACAACCGCAACCACAACAGCAGAATCCTCAGCGTCAATACCAGCAAAACAAGGGAATTTCGGGCCAGAAAAACCCTCAAGGCACACCTGAGAGAAGGGGCACGGAACAGAGAAGATAGGATAACAAAAAGTTCAATTTAGCTGTCATTCGTTCTATCGACATCCAACGTCACATAGTCTCCATTTTGAAACATTCCTAACCAGTATGGAGATTATGTGACGTTTCTATTCACAAACAAGGATCTTTGCGCCGATCACAACGAAGGCATATCACTCACAACCAAGCTTTACCTTTTACATGTTCTCCCGTAATCTTATTCACTTCCGGGACAACAAAGAGTCTTCAGTAGGATCAAAAATCCGGTACGCAAACAATTTCATGCGGTCATTCACGAAGAACCACGCCAACGCATAGCCCCAGACAAACAGTGCCCACCCCCAGCCGATGGGTGCCATAAACAGCCCGTAAACCGCTATCAATGTCGCCACGATCTGCGTGCCGAGCACGGCGACCCATAAAATTCGCGCCGGGCGTATGGTCCAGAACGGGCCGCGCGTGCGCGCCAGGAAAATCGTCAGATGTCCGGCCACGGACAGCATCAGGTACATCAGCGTCTGGATGTGGGCACGGTCGAGGTGATAGACCCGCTCGCCGAGGTAAAACAGGCCAAACGCTGCCACAGGACCGATAACGCCCAGCACCGTGGCAACGCCCAGCACCATGCGCATGTTCCAAGCCTCGGGCTTGTCCTGGTAATGAACATTGTCATAGGCAATGGACAGGATCGCCCCGTCATTGAGCAGCGCCAGCATCACGATCATTACCGCGGTCATCGGATAAAAATTGAACACCAATATTGCTGTTGTCATAAACAAGAGGACACGCAGTGTCTCGGCGATGCGGTAGATGGCATAACTGTTCATCCGCTGGAAAATTTTCCGGCTCTCCTCGATCGCATCGATGATCACCGACAGGCCGGTCGTCATCAGCACCATGGATGCTGCCGCGCGTGCCGCGTCCGTCCCACCCGAAACGGCGATTCCGCAGTCGGCCTTTTTCAGCGCAGGGGCGTCGTTCACCCCGTCGCCCGTCATGCCGACGATGTGGCCGCGCTGCTGCAGAACATCAACAATGTGGAATTTGTGTTCGGGGAACACCTGGGCGAAGCCGTCCGCTTTCTCGATGGACTCCGCCAACTGCGCCGTCTCGTGATGTTTCGTGTCGCCAAAACCGCCGGCATCGAGAATATTTGTACCCAGACCCAATTTTTTTGCGGTTTCCTGGGCAATGGCCAGTGCGTCGCCCGTTACCATCTTGATCTTCACGCCCATCTGTTTCGCAGTCGCGATGGTTGCACTGGCTTCTTCCCTTGGCGGATCGAACAGCGGCAAGACGCCCAGGAACTGCCATGAACCTTGCGCTTCCGCCCGAGCCACCGCCAACGAACGGAAGCCGCGCGCTGCAAATTCGTTGACCGCCTTCTCAACGTCAGCCTTCACCTGCCCGACATTAGCCGACAACTCCATGATCACCTGCGGCGCACCCTTGGTGACCTTGAACTCTGCTCCGTCCGCTCCTTTGATGGTGGCTTCAGTGCGCTTATGTACCGGGTCGAACGGCTGGAAGTGAACAACCTGGTAGCTTTTCAAGACCTGATTATTTTTCAGCCCGCCCAGTACTGCCAGGTCGATGGTGTCCGAATTTTCGGCGCGCGAGGCCAGCGCAGCATTGAGGATGACCTGATCGGCAGTGATGCCGTTAACGCTGAACGGATCGCCCAGCGTCAGCTTGTTCTGGGTCAGGGTGCCGGTCTTGTCCGAGCACAGCACGTCCATGCCTGCCAATTCCTCGATGGCCGCCAACCGGGTCACAATCGCCTCTTTTTTGGCCAGAAGGCGTGCGCCGACCGCCATGGTCACGGACAGTACCGTCGGCATCGCCACAGGAATTGCAGCCACCGTCAACACCAATGCGAACTGGAGCGTGGTGAGCATCGGGTCACCGCGAAAGAGTGCCACGGCCAAAATCAGCACCACCAGGGAAATTGCGAGAACAATCAGGTAATTGCCGATCTTTAAGACTGCACGTTGAAAATGGCTGACGGTGTGCGCCTCCTGCACCAGTTGCGCCGTCTTGCCGAAAAAGGTTTTGGCACCCGTGGCATAGACCAGCGCTTCGATTTCGCCTTGGCGAATGATCGAACCGGAAAACACCGCCTCTCCCGATTTTCGCGCGACAGGCAACGACTCTCCCGTCAGTGCTGCCTGATCAACTTCTATCGGGTCACCCTCCAGCAAGCGCGCATCCGCCGGTACGATGTCGCCCAGACGGATGCGGATGACATCACCCGGCACCAACTCACGAGCAGCCGGAGTGGTCCACTGCCCGTCACGTTTCACCCGGGCCTTGATCGCCAGCTTGGCCTTCAGGGCAGCGATGGCGTTGCCCGCCTGGTGTTCTTCCCAAAATCCGACCACGGCATTGGCAAAAAGCAGCAGGAGGATGATGGCAAAATCCGGCCAATGCCGGTCTATTGCCGAAAGGATCACAGCCACTTCGATCATCCACGGAATCGGCCCCCAGAAATAGGTGAGAAATTTCAGGAACGGATTGACTTGCTTTTCTTCAATCTCGTTTGGTCCATAGTGGGCCAGCCGTTTCTGCGCCTCGGCTTGGCTGAGACCGTCCGGCGACGATCCCAACGTTTTCTCCACGTCCTGCAGAGGCATGGATTTCAAGTCGTCCTTGATAGTGAGTTCCGATTCGGAAACCTTGGGCTGGTCGGCATTGAGTTCCATGAGGCATGTCCTCCTGCCTTTGATTGCCAAAGGCAACATTAGTTGAGAATTGTTTTGCCTTGCTCCCAGTCTCGCAAACCGATCTATCAGTGAACCTTTTGATCGGCAAACTCTTCCTTTTATGCCTGACAACATACTTCAAAGGCAGGCCGCTAACGAGCGATTATTTTCTTGGGCACCTTCATTATCAGGACTACCAGCAGGACCACCACCAGTACGCCGATCACCGTCCAGCGCCACATCCCTCCGCCCGCCCAGCCGCCCATCCACCATCTGTATGGTTCATAATAATGCCCCTTTCTTTATACTGCGACCGCCCACCACACTGAAACAGGAAGGATAGGCCAACAGCACTACTGCCTCAGCAGTACGCACGTCTTACACTCCATAGTCGAGCAAGTAATCATGCATGAAAACCATTTCTCGTCTATTTTCAACGAGAATGATCCTTGGTCTCCGTCTCATCGACCCAGTATCCTCTGCGATTGTAATGTCGATGCAGTCCGGCTTCATAATCCCTGGTCAGCAGAGACTCCTCCGTGTATTCCGGCGACTGCTTGATTTCCGCGAAAGTAAGATTGACAAAGACTTTTGACTCGGTCCAGCTGACGCGCTCGATCCATTGCGGAGAAACCAGGACTTTTTTTCCCGGCCACCAGTTTTGCGTATCAATAATCAGATAACGAATCGCCCAGGTCTCGTCATCGATAATAAAATCATAGACATGGCCAATCTCGCCGTCTGTGGCTTGGATGTGATAGCCTCGCACTGCATGAGTGCTGCGCAAATGGGGATCCCAGGCTTTTGCGCCTTGATTGGTTTCTCTCTGTTTTTCACTGTCACGATTGAGATAGGGATAAGCCCCCCACATGTATGGACCATCCCAATACATCGGCCAGGCATAATACCCGTAATAGGACTCCTCGAATTGTCGCGATACCGGCTGGTCACTGTTCAACGATGGGCTATCCTCAATCTGTTTTTTAGTCAAATTGACTTCAATGTGCTGCTTTTCTTTTATCACGGAGACCAACGCATACGGTGAGATCAACACCTGTCTGCCGGTAAGCCAGTTTCCCGTATCTGCAACAAGATAACGAATCGTCCAGTGCCGGTCATCAAAGTAGAATTCTTTGACCTTTCCTAATTCCCCGTTAAGGCTTTCCAGTTTGTAACCCTTCAGTTTTTTGGCTTTAAGTAGCACGGTTGACCTCCTTTCGCTCCTGGAACATCGCATCCGAGTTGTTATCACCCCTGCTGACAACCTGTTTGGGAGGGTTCTTGACACTGGATGGTTAAACGAGCCCTATCATTGGGTTTAAAAAGAAAATACTGTACGGAGACTGAGATTCGCATCATCAACGACGATCAGTATCTTTTTTTCACCTGTCCAGTATCTCCCTCACCTTTATCAACAGGTCTTTCGGCAGGTACGGTTTGTGGATGAAGTCAAAATCGGTCGCTGTTGATTCTTTAGACTTAATGATATCCATAGTATATCCGCTCGAAAAAAGTACCTTTACCCGGGGATTGACTTTTAAGATTGCCTCACTGACCTCTTTCCCGTTTCTCTTCGGCATGATCATATCAAGCAGAGCGAGGCCAATATTTTCACTGTTCTCCGTGAATTTCGTGATTGCATCTTCGCCATCCTCTGCGGAAATAACACGGTAACCAAAAGACTCCAGCACGATCCTAGTTAATGTCCTCAGGGAAGCATTGTCTTCGGCCACCAGAACAGTCTCATTCCCTCCAATGACAGGAACAGCAACCACCGTCGACTTGTCCGGGCAGGCTGATTCTTCACAAAGCGGCAGATATATTTTTAATAGCGTGCCTTTTCCCGGTTCGCTGTAAACCTTTATGAATCCGCTATGCTGCTTTATTATTCCGTAACAAATTGCAAGGCCAAGCCCTGTACCTTCGCCAATACCCTTTGTGGTAAAAAAAGGCTCGAATATCTTCTGCTGTGTTCCCTCATCCATTCCCTGCCCTGTATCGGCAACCGTGATAAGAGCATACCTTCCGGGCTTTCCATACCCATACGCTGCAACATATGCCTCATCCAGCTCTTCCAGTCTGGTGCTGATTGTCAACCGTCCCCCATCCGGCATTGCATCTTTAGCATTTGTAGATAGGTTTATCAGCACCTGTTCAATCTGTCCTTCATCAGCCAGCACTATCAGTGGTCTGTCCGCAAGGCACAAATTGAATTCGATACTCTCTACGATAATCCGGGAAAGCATACCCTGCAGCCCAAGGATAAGCCCATTGATGTTAACGGACGTCACTTCAACATCCTGTTTTCTGCAGAAGACAAGCAGTCTTTTCGTGAGATCAGCAGCCCTGTCCGCGGCAATGAGCACCTCTCTCATATGTTCTTTTGAAGGGCAGCCGGTTTCCAGCGTATCCATGACCATGCTGCCATACCCAAGAATCACGTTGAGGATATTATTGAAATCGTGTGCAATCCCCCCTGCCAGAGTACCGACTGCCTCCATCTTCTGGGAGTGACGGAGTTGGCTTTCAAGTTTCTTGCGCTCCGTGAGGTCACTACCTACGCCGATGATGCCGATTAATTCCCCCGTATTGTCCACCAGTCGTGAGGCTCTGAATTCATACGAGATTTGCCTCCCGTCTTTGGTAACGAGCAGGACATCAGCAGTGGCACTACCTTCCTTGGCAGCCGTCTGAATTACCTTTGCTATTTTCCATGCGTCATTACTCCTCAGCAATTCAAGCGGCTTCATCAAGGCAATTTCTCTATCACTGTACCCTGTAACCGCATTTATTGTCTCATTCCATCTGATGAGTCTTCCCTCTAAATCAAATACAAAGAATATATCTTTCATTGAATTGAGAGCATTTTCGATAAAACTTTTCTCTTCTTTCAGTATTTCAGCCGCCCGCTTCCGTTCAGAGACATCACGAATATTACATTGTGCCAGCTTTGCCCTGTCAACCATATACTAAGTAGTTCACAAACTACTAGACATTATGTTATAGTGCCGTTATGGAAAACTTTGACGGTAGAAAACTCAATCATAGTGCCAGAGAAGCCATCAGGATACGCGCGGTTCAAAGAATCCTTGA
>JAQUHM010000486.1 GCA_028683595.1 Geobacteraceae bacterium
TGCTGGTTGATGAATTGCTCGAATACCTGGGTCGGCGTTTTAGCGACGGCAGCGAGTCCTTTCCGGCCAGGCTGGTTACCCGACATCGCCTGCAGCCGTTCAGCACGGATTATTTTTCCGGGGAAGTCGAGCTTTCCAGCTTTTCCGAGGAGAGCTACCGGGCTGTACGCTCCCGTCTGGAGGATGATCATCCCGTTGGGCCGTTTTTCACTGAACTGCTGCCGGTGCCTCCTGAAGAGTTGCGGGACATCTCTCTCGGGGAGCTCCTGGCCTTTTACGATAATCCGGTAAAGTATCTCCTCCGTACCCGTATCGGAATCCGGCTCGATGATCTGGCGCCGCCCCTTGAGGATCGTGAACCTTTCGGGCTTGACCCGCTGGACACCTACCAGGTGCGGCGAGAAATGCTCGAACAGGTACTTGTTGGACGGGAGACCGGTCAGCTGCTTGCCCTGACCAGGGCCAAAGGGGTTCTTCCCCCGGCGCGGCAGGGTGAACTGCTGTTCCGGGAACTGGAGGCGCAGGTAACGGAATTTGCGGCCGGGATACGATCATTGACCGGGGACCTGCCAGGGCTTTCACCCCTTGAACTGGATGTTCGTGTCGGAGATTTCAGGGTTTCCGGAAAGCTTTCCGGGATCTGGCCCGGCCTGTTGCTGCGCAGCCGCTGCGCCAAGCGCTCCGGCCGAGACCAGATGCGCCTCTGGATTGAGCATCTGTTGCTCAACGAAATAAAGAGGGAAGGGTATCCGGTTGTGAGTGTCCTGGCGACGACCGATGGATCCCTGCATCTGCTCCCGGTGAAGGAGAGCGGGGCGTGCCTCCGGCTGCTGCTCGATTTCTATTGGTCGGGATTGCGTCAGCCTCTGAAGTTTTTCCCCAGGTCTTCCTTTGCATATAGCAAGAAATGGGACATGGGTAGTGCCCGGAACGCCTGGTGCGGAGACCATTTTTCCGAAGGGGATGATCCGTACTACCAGCTTTGCTTCGGCGCCAGCAACCCACTGGATGAAGAATTCGAGCGGGTGACACGGGCTATTCTTGATCCGCTTTTACAGCATTGTGAGAGGTAAGTTTTCCTTTTTTAGAGGCAGGCCCCCGTGCCTGCCCGAATCGAGGGTACCCCTACAAAGAATTCTCTCCCAAGCAAATCAAGGAGCAGGTTGTTTTGCATAACTCAGAAAGTTCGATAACGTTCCGGGGAGATGTCGTTCCTCAGCCTTTCAACAGCCTAAAATGATGCGGTAATCATGGAAATTTACGACAACCTCACCATTTCACTTTCAGGACGCAACCTCATCGAGGCGAGTGCCGGTACCGGTAAGACCTATGCTATTGCCTGCCTCTTTCTGCGCCTTGTTGTGGAACAGGGGCTTTTGCCCGAGAATATTCTCGTTGTGACCTTTACCGAGGCGGCAACCAAGGAGCTCAAGGGTCGCATCAGGGAACGGCTGCGCATTGGCAGGGATTTCTTCAGCGGCTGCGGACCGGAAGACGAATTCTCTGCTAACCTTCTGGTGGGCGCAAATCCCTGGTGGCCCGGCCGGGAGAAAGCGATTGAGCGACTCGATCTCGCCCTGCACACCTTCGACTGTGCGGCCATTTCCACCATCCATGGCTTTTGTTCCCGGGCACTCCAGGAGAACGCCTTCGAGAGCGGATCCCTCTATGATACTGAACTGGTCACCGACCAGAGCGCCCTTGTCCATGAAATCGTGGCAGACTTCTGGCGCGGCAATTTTTTCGGTGAAGAGGCTTCGCTGCTAGCTACCGTTCTGCGCAAGAAGTGGTCTCTGGATGAAATGGCCCGTTTTCTTCGCGGCAAGCTTGCCAACCCCGATCTTGTGCTCATGCCTCTTTTCAGCCAGAACCAGGTGGAGCAAATTTCCCATGATTGTCGCTCCTCCTATGAGCTTCTGGTGGCAATGTGGCCTGGAAAAAGAGCGGAATTGGAGGAGATTCTTACCACTCACAAGGGTTTGAGCCGGGCAAAGGACAGGTACCGACCTGACCTGGTTCCCGGGTTGCTTGCGGCAATGGATGATTATCTGGCCGAAGGCAATCCTTTTGAATTGTTTGATGGGATCGAGAAATTTTCAACAGGGTTTATCGCGGGCCAGGCATTGAAGCGCGACGCTCCGCCGAGTCACGCGTTTTTCGATTGCTGTGCTGAGTTGCTGGAGTTGGTGGAGAGACGTTTTGTCGCGCTGAAGGGAAGCCTTTTCCTTTTTGCCCGGGAACGCCTTGCCCTGCGCAAGGCGGAACGCAATATCCGCTTTTATGACGATCTGCTGACAGATCTCTACAGCGCACTCCAGGGAACCTCTGGCCATGAGCTTGCGGCTGGTCTTCGGGAACGTTACCGGGCGGCCCTTATTGATGAATTCCAGGACACCGATCCGGTCCAGTATCGCATCTTCAGGGAGATTTTCTGTGAGGGGGCAGGGCCCCTATTCCTGATCGGCGACCCGAAACAGGCTATTTACAGCTTCCGGGGAGCGGACAT
>JAQUHM010000112.1 GCA_028683595.1 Geobacteraceae bacterium
ATTCGTCTCCACTTTCTGGTTCAGCCAGAATACCTTGAGATTCGCCCAGAGAAGGGTCTCGAACCTGCGTTCATAGAGGGTGTCCGGCCTGTCGATGATGGCGGTTTGCTGCGCCTGCAGGGTCAGGATGCAATCTTCGAGCACACGGTAATCTGCACCGATACCGTAGTCGAAGGTATCGCTTTTTACTTCATTCGGGTTGAGGGGAAAGACTCCGGGCGAAGGGGCTGACGGATATCCCCATAGTTCCTGGCGAATGTTGAAATAGCGGTTGAACGTCCAGGCTGTTTCCGCCCGCAGGCTCCAGTCGCCGACTATCGTTGCTGCGTCAAGCCCGATTGCTGTCGTCTTGTGAAAATCGGGCACAAATCCGGGGTCAATAACGGTTTTTCCCTGCTGGGGAAGTATGGAGAGTGCCGTTGTTTTGAACACCGGCCGCGGATCATAGCCGTGAAACAGGTTGAGAGCCCAATCCATGTTACCGGAATGACGCAGGCGCAGACCGAACTCGCTGTTTTCGAGAGTGTGCGGCGGCAGGTCCGGCTCTCGCGCGACAACCTCTGCGCCCGGTATTCGAGTCAGGGCCGAGATGCCTGATTCTCCGAACCAGCGCTCATTCGGCAGGGGGAGACGGTAGGGGACGAACACTGGGATCCAGACCATATCGATGCTCCAGTTTCCCTTGTTCAGGTTGGCGGACAGGGACGGCACGCCGATCTTGCGGTCTTCCAGCGAGCGGAGGATAAACCGGCTATAGTCCCAGGGATTGAGCAGGTCATTGATGGGATACTCGTCAAGCCTGCCCCAGGCAAAGCGCTGGACTCCGGTACGTACCTCGAAATCATCTGACGAATAGGCAAGGTATAACTCCTTGAATTCGAGCCAGGGGGTGTTGCTCTGGTATACGCCGTCCCAGGTTTTGAGCAGCGCATGATCCTGTATGGGATGCTCTACTTTCCCGTCCCAGCCGCCTTCCAGCAAGGAATGAAAATACCACTTCGATGGCGATGTATCGATCTTCAGCCTGCAGGTAAAAGACGGGTCTTCCTTGATGCTGTCGCTGTCCAGAGACAGGCCGCCGCGCAGGTCGAGCCTGCCGGAGAGGGAGAGAATCTCACCGGCGAAACAGGGAGATGCGGAATATTGAAGTAACAGGATGGACAGGATTGACAGAAAAAAACAATAACTCCTGAAGCCCAGACACTCTGTAAAACCTGGATTCCGTCTTTTGTTGAAATGAATAGTCACTAGTTCTCCAAAAGATGAGTTGTTGGTTCTTTAGGTAATGTCCGTCCGGAAAGTGTCGGAACGGACCGGGCTGGGACTTCCAAGAAGTCCCTTGTAATCGGTCACCATCCTACACCTGGATTAGGCAACGTGCCGGATTCGGGCGCTTTCCTTCGAAACGAATTCCTGCATTGAAGCCGTACAAGAGACTCCATGAAAGCCCCAACCTGGCCCAAGGTGGCAAATTTTCGGGGTTTCCGGATGTGAATTGGATGATTCTACCGCCCGCCCCGCTCCAGCGACCGCTGCGTGAACAGCTCATCGGCAAAATGCGTGTGATACTTGATGCTCTCGATTGTCAGTTCGGTCCGGTGGCCGGTCTTGCGGTTCTCCATGTCGAGCTTGAAGGGCGTTGCTATTCCATCGACAATCTTGACATTTCGGAATACTCCGGTGCGGTAGATATCATTGTCCTGGTAATAATCTATTTTCAGATGGATCCAGAGGTCTTTTGCCACCCAGGCGACGTATCTGGTGTATTTGCGCCTGACTTTCGGCGTCACTTCGACCACGTAACAGAGTCTGCCGTCGAAATTCTCTTCCTTCAGAATACTGAATTTGTAGTCATCCAGGTCCGGCGGACCGCCAAAGTCATCATAGGAAAAATCCGAGCCGAAAAATGAGTCGTCCTGGGAGGTGGCCGGAATACGCCTGACTCGCCTGTATTCCGGGAAATAGGCCCACAGGTCCCGGTCGGCAAAGGTATGGGCATACATGAGAAAGCCGACGCCTTTCAGGTCCGGGGGGGAATTGAATACTACCAGGACCTTGTATGCTTCGGGATCGGCCTTTTTGCTGTACTCGGTGAGGGACCTGGTCCTTTTGCCGCCACCCTTGTCAAAAAGTGACATGGTGGCCTCGGTCTTCCGGTCGAGCATACGGGAACGCATCTCGTGCACTTTTTCGTACACGTCGCGGCCACTCATGGCGTTGGCGCAGAATGGAAGAATAAGCACTGCCGCCAGAAAGATGCACACCGCGCCCCATGCTTTGTTCCGTGTGCTGTGAACCCGTTTTTTATTCATAGGTCAGCGCCTCCACTACATTGATTTTTGCCGCCCTGCGTGCAGGATAGAGACCGGCCAGGGCGGACAGTCCGGCCGACATGATGAGGGCCCAGACCACCGAACCGTAGGGGATGGAGTATTCGGCGGCAGAACTGTAATTAGCCCGGAAAGCCCCTTCGAGGTTGATCCACCCGGTAATGATGCCCGCCAGGCAGCCGAGGAGCCCTCCGGCAACCCCCATGAGCATGGATTCCAGTACCACGACACCGGATACCTGCCTCCTGAACATCCCGATGGAGCGGAGGATGCCGATCTCGCGAGTCCGTTCCAGCACCGAGGCAAGCAGGGTGACGATGATTCCGAAACAGGCTATGGCCATGGTGACCACACTCAGGGCATAATTGAAAATGAACGTCTGATCCATCGATTTGCGTATTTCGTCCTTGAATTCCTGAACCGGGAGGACAAAAAGCTTTCTGTTGCCTCCC
This sequence comes from Geobacteraceae bacterium, assembly GCA_028683595.1. GTDB lineage: Bacteria > Desulfobacterota > Desulfuromonadia > Geobacterales > Geobacteraceae > RPRC01. The sequence continues at coordinate 2,783 of JAQUHM010000112.1, forward strand.
AGTCGTTGCTGGATGGCGTCCCGTACCTGCAGGATGTTTGCTCCAGGCTTGACCCGCACGGAAAACTGGTCGGCAAGTTTGTCTCCCCAATGGCGCTGGAAGGTGTCAAGATCCAGGTAGATGGTGCCGTTGTCATACAGGTAGTCCACCACCACCGCGGAGACACCGAAGCGGACCAGCCCTGAGGGAGTCGGTAGGGTGATAGCATCACCGGGTCCGACACCGTAACGCGTGGCGAACGGCTCACTGACCACCACGTTGTCACGTTGTGCCAGAAGACCCAGCAGCTTTTTTTCATCACCTTTGGTTACCATGAAGTGGCTGTATTCCGCGCGGCGGACCATATCAGTGACCGAGAGAAGCACCCGGTTACCGTTATAATCCATATACAGCTTGCGCCATGGGTCTGCGGAAAGCACGCCGGGTACTTTCTCGATTTCTTTCCACATCTCCACAGGCATCGGAACGGTCTGGGCGTTCGTGCTTGAAGAGGGATGACCGGCGGATACGATAATATCGGCGCGGACTACGGCGTCCAGCCAGGTCATCACCGATTCTTTACTGCTATGTACGTACCCGGCCGAATTAACGAATACCGAAATACCGAAGAAGATGGCCGCAACCGCTACAGCGTTCCGGTTCAGGTTCTTCCGCAGGTTGAGGCCGGCCAGCATCCCCATGGAACTGTGGCGCAACAGCGGTAGCTGATGAAGCAGGGAAGTAAAACCTTTCAGAAACGTCGGCATGAATAGTGACACTCCCAGAAGGAAAAAAAGCTGGGAAGAGAACAGGAAGATCGTACTCCGGAACAGCGGCGTAAAATGGGCGTACCGGTACAGACAGAAAACCGTTGCCGATAACAGGATGCATAATGCGGCGGCGGTATTGAGGCGTCTGCCGGTGAAAATGCCATCTTGGGCCCATGGTACGGAGCGAATTGCGGAGACGGGGGATATGCGGCTGCCTGCAAGGACCGGTACAATAGCCGCTACGAGACTGGCGGCAATGCCACAGGCAATTCCCAAAACGGGATATTGCCAGGAGATGCTGATGTCGTTGACCGCTGTTCTTACATACAGCTGGGAAATTATTGTGCCCAAAACTCCTACAATGGACTTGGCAAAGAGAATCCCTAGTCCGACTCCGAGCGTTGAGGCGATGATTGAAATGAGCAGAGTCTCGCCCATGAAAAGCCTCATGACCTGTCCACGGGTAGCTCCCAGGGCGCGCAGAATGCCGATCTCTTTTCGGCGGCGCACAATGGAGATGGAGACTGCGTTGTAGATGAGATACATGCCGACAATTATGGCGAAGAAGCTTATCAGATCCAGGCCGGTCTGAAAATTGGACAGCATGCTTTCTATCTGTCGGGTCCTGCCGATCGGTGTCTCAACAGTGTATCCTTCCGGGAGCGCACCCTGGATGCGCTTTTTGACAGTTTCTAGGTCTTCCCCCCGCAGGATGCTCACGTCGACACGGTCGATGCGGCCTTCTTTGCCGAAAGCCATCTGCGCGGCATAGATATCCATCAGCGCCAGATTTCCTCCCATGACCTTTGCCGGCCCCTCGGGATTGAGGATGCCGCGTACCCGAAACTCGCGCGTTCCCTGGACCGTCTCTACCTCTATTTTCTGGTCAATCTTGATGCCTTCCCGGTCTGCCATGTTCCTGGTGATGAGAATGGAGTCCGGTTTGGCCAGGAACAGCAGAGGATCGGGAATGTCCGCATCCTCATCGGCAAGGCTGTAGCTGCGGACCTGACTGTCCACCAGCACATCCACGCCGAGGATCATCACGGACCGCTCTTTGCCCTTCGACAGGAGCCCGTCGGTTTCGATCACCGGTACGGCGTATTCCACTCCGGGTACGGTTTGGACCTTTTCCAGGATTCCCTCGGGGAAACCGGACTGGGCGCCGGTAACCTGGAGGGCAGCCCGCCCGGTCGAGTTGATGAACGAGTCTTCAAAGGAGCGGAGAATGCTTTTGTTGACGATACCTATGGATACGATGGCGGCCACGCCCAGGCAAATGCCGGCCACGGACATGGACGTCTGGGCTTTCTGGAACCATACATGCCTGGAACTGATATGGCGGAGCAGGTTGACGAGGCTCATGAGCGGCCCCCTCCAAGGGAAACGTCTTCAGCAAGTGCCCCGTCTCTCAAGGTGATGACCCGCGTGCCGTATGCCGCGGCCTTGGAATCGTGGGTGACCATGACAATGGTCTGGCCTTGTTCATTGAGATTTGACAGGAGCATGAGTATCTCCTCGCTGGTATGGGAATCCAGGTTGCCGGTAGGTTCGTCAGCCAGCAGGACGGCAGGCTCGGTGATCAGGGCCCGGGCAATGGCCACCCGCTGCATCTCACCACCGGAGAGCTGTTCCGGCCGGTGATCCGTGCGTTCGCCAAGGCCCATCTGTTCCAGGAGCTGGACCGCCCTCGGCCTGATTCGTGAAAAGGGGACCCCATCCAGGAGAATCGGCAGGCTGACATTTTCGATTGCAGTGAGGATCGGAAGAAGATTGAAGAATTGAAAGATGAAGCCGACACGCCTGCGACGAATGAGGGTGAGTTCATCGTCCGATATGCCATGCAGTGGTCTGCCGTCCATGAATATTTCACCCGACGTCGGCTGGTCGAGGCCGCCAATCAGGTTCAGCAGCGTGCTCTTGCCCGAACCGCTCGGGCCCATGATGGAAAGAAATTCGCCACTTGTAATGCTCAGGGAAACGTTTCGCAGCGCATGCACCTCCCGCGCTCCCTGCTGATACTTTTTCCCGGCATTCCGTATTTCGATCATGGGTCACCTCGATTGATTGTTTCCGTATTTTTACCAATTGTAGCCTTGATTTTCGACGCACAGAGGGTCAGCCACCTGATGTCCGCCTCGGTGTGAAACAGCCCCGCGTCCATCAGCAGCTCGGCGGTGAGGGTATCTTTATCTTCCGGCTTCTTTTTCAAGGAAACCTTTCGTGTTGTGAGCTTGTTCATCTGCTTGAGGTAGAGTGCCTTCTGCTTCTCGATAAGATCCAGAATGGGGCCCGGATTCTCCCTGTCCATAAACACGAGCTTGATGAAAAATTCGTCGCGCAGAGCACGGACCTTGTGTACTGGTGTCGAGAGCCATTCCTCCAGCTCCGTTCTCCCTTTACCGGTAATGCTGTAAATCTTTTTGTCGGGTCGCCTGTCCTGCGTCTGCAGGTCATGGGTAACAAGGTCTTCCTTTTCCAGTCGGTCGAGAGTGGAGTAGATCTGTCCGTAGTTGAGGCTCCAGAACTCCCCGACCTTCTCGTCAAAACTGCTTTTCAACTCATACCCGTGCAAATTCTTTTCTGCCAGAATGCCGAGCATGGCAAATTTCACCGACATAAATCCTCCATTAATATATGTAAAAGTCTATAGCTAAAAGTTTATATGCTGTCAAATTTAAAGTAATATTCTTTCCTGACTAGCACCATTCTTCCGCTATCAAGATTGTCATCCCCGAATGTCATTTTCGGGGATCCCTGAATTCATTCAGTTAGAAGCTGGATTCCCGATCAGAATCGCTTCGGGAATGACAGTTCTGGCAACGACGGAAGATTGATGCTAATCATGTATTCTTTTAAGAAGATCGTTTAAATTCGTTGAGTCAGGACGCTTTGTTCCTAAGAACTGTTTTGGTATGATCTTGCAACGATTTGAGTTTACGAGTCTTTTTGGCATAGCCTTGCCAAGGAGCGAGCAGAGGACCCCCATGAAATTGTGAGTGTATCCCCTTCTCAAGAGCCTTCGCTGACGTAATGATTTTGTCGAATTCAGCAGTGCAACAAGTGAGAAGATGGTCAACTCCTCATACCGCACGTTTTGACAAGCATGAGTAAAAGCCAGAGGGGCAGTTCTACATTCTGCAGATAAATGTATACTGTAAACATATCCACTTTATTTTCCTTCTGTTGCGTGCGGCAAAGACCTGCTGGTTGTCGTTTGCGATAGAGGGATATCTGTTGCCAAACCTCGGAAGTCATGGGGCAGGATTGGACAATCGAATGCCGTAAGGCTGACGAATATATTTTCGGGAGGGATTATCATGAATGAAAGGTTTCAGGGGGCGCGACACCACCGGGGAATTCTGTTTGCCATTGCCCGCCAAGCCATGGTTGAACGGGGGCTTCTTCCTGATTTTTCTCCTGAGGTGCTTGCCGAACTGGACAAAATTCACACGCCGGCCCGTCCGGATGGCTCAATTCCAGACCTGCGGGATTTACCTTGGGCCTCCATTGATAACGATGACTCCCGTGATCTGGACCAGTTGACGGTTGCCGAACAGGCGGGGGACGGTCAGGTGAAAATCCGGGTCGCCATCGCAGATGTGGATGCTCTCGTGCAGAAGGGCACGGCACTTGACGAACACGCACAGCATAATACTACCTCGGTCTATACTCCTTCCGTCATTTTTCCCATGCTGCCCGAGAAGTTATCCACCAATCTCACCTCGCTTAACTACCGTGAAGAGCGCATTGCCGTTGTCGCTGAAATGCTGGTCGGCAAGGACGGCGTCCTCTGTGAATCCGGGGTAGCCGTGACCTTGGTAAGAAACCAGGCTAAACTTGCCTATCATGGCGTGGCTGCCTGGTTGGAGGGAAGGGGGGAAATGCCGTCCGGGATAGCCGAGGTGCCGGGGCTTGCAGAAAACCTTCGACTTCAGGATCGTACCGCCCAGGCCATGAAGGCCTTCCGCCATGAGCACGGTGCCCTCAGTTTCGAAACCATCCAGGGCGAGCCACTGTTCCTCGGCGACGAGGTTGTTGACCTGCGAGCCAAAGAGAAGAACCGGGCTCAGGATATCATCGAAGATTTCATGATCGCGGCAAATGCGGCTATCGCCAGGTTTCTGTCCGCCAAGGGATTCCCCTCTCTCAGGCGGGTGGTGCGGACGCCCCGACGCTGGGACCGGATCGTGGATCTCGTGGCAGACTGGGGGCAGAAACTTCCCGGTCAGCCGGATTCCAAAGCACTGGAATTGTTCCTGGTCAGGGCAAAAGCGCGGGATCCGCTCCGCTTTCCGGATATCTCCCTGGCCATCATCAAGCTGCTCGGATCGGGTGAGTATGTGGCGGATTTTCCGGAGCGGGAAGCACCGGGACACTTCGGGCTCGGCTTGAGGAAGTATATGCATTCCACGGCCCCGAACCGCCGCTATCCCGACCTTATTACCCAGCGTCTTCTCAAAGCGGCCCTGACCGGAAAGGCGGTTCCCTATGAGAAAAAGGAGCTGGAAGCGCTTGCCTTGCACTGCACCGAGGCGGAAGATGCTGCAGCAAAAGTAGAGCGGCGGGTGGAGAAGTCAGCGGCTGCCTTGTTCCTCGAATCAAGACTCGGCGAGCGCTTCGATGGCATTGTCACCGGTGCCTCCCAGAAGGGAACTTGGGTCAGGATTTTCCATCCTCCGGTGGAAGGGAAGCTGGTCGAGGGATTCCAGGGCATTGACGTGGGGGACAGGATCCATGTGCAGCTTATTTCCACGAATGTTGAAAACGGTTTTATCGATTTCCGGCATGTCAAGGGGCGGAGAAAGAGTCGCCGCTAAGGCATGCTTCATTTATTCATGGGGTGAAATCAGGATGTGCTTGGCTTTTCGGCATTCTTTTTCTTATCGTTATCGGAAACACGATGTGATGAATCAGAACCATGGGCCGAGAATGAGCCATACACGATATCGGAACCCGTAACCATTTGAAAAGAGGAGAGAAAGATGGCCGTCTGTGCAAAAGCAACCATAATCAGGACCATTCTGGCCGGGCTGATTACACTATGTATCTATACCCCTTTCCATCCAGGCCCCTGTTTTGCTGAGAACAAGACCTCTTTGTTGGACGATGAAACATTTGCGTTACCGGAAAATGGTGTGCTCTGGACACGGGACGGGAATCCTCCGGAAGGGAATTGACATGGTCCGAGGCACTTGAGTTCCTTAATCACCTGAACATGCAGAAGTTCGGAGGATGTGAGGGGTGGCGCCTGCCCTCGCGAGAGGAATTGACGGACATGCTGGCTTATCTGGACAGTGGCAATGTCGATGATGAGGATATTTCTCCGGAGCAGGATGACTACTGGTCTTCTTCGGTTGATCCTCTCGAGAACGGTTATGCGGATGTTGTGAATATGGAGGACGGCAGTGTTGACAACTGTGAAAAAACGGAGATCAACTTCCTGTGGCCCGTGTGCGGGCAGTAGCAATCATGTGTCCCGTGCGGTTAATCCTTTCCTTGTAATCCCGGTTCTTTTAGCCCACAGCTGCGTTGAGGCTTCTCAACAGTGTCCGACTGGCGCCAAGACTCCTCGGAATTACTGTGGCGAACTAACTACACGGGACACTGGCAAAAAAGAGCCGGTTATTCTTGCTTAGCTGGTATGGAAAAGGGGCACTCCTATGAACGGAAACGATTCATGGTGGGTGCCCCTTTATTTATCCGGAAGTATTCCGTGAATTTGATTAAAGTACTCGGACAACTGTCGCTACGTTACTTGGCTGCAGCGAGGGCCTGGTTCCATTTATTGGTGAAGTTGTCGGTGATCCAGTGCTGGTCGAGCCATTCCCGCGGTTCAACTTCTATTCCGTTCACGAGGATACCGAAGTGCAGGTGGTCACCGCCGGCCATGCCGGTAGTGCCGGTATGGCCGATGATTTGTCCTTTGGTCACCTGATCTCCAACGGCAACGCCAATGCTGCTCAGGTGAGAATAGAGGCTCTGCAGTCCGAGGCCATGGTCAATGATAACGCACTGGCCGTAGATGCCGAGTTCATTGGCGAAGACCACCGTACCGTTGTTGGCGGCCGGTACCGGCGACGCGGCAAGGGATGCCAGGTCAAGACCCAGATGGGTTTGGTGGTCGACCTTCTGGCCTTCGAAGTAGTAGTCTCGCTGGTCATCGAATCCTGCTCGGGGTGCGGCTTTGGGCAGACGCAGGAAGGCACCCTGCCAAAGCGGTGTTCCGGCGGTTTTACCAGGGAACTCCTTCAATTTTGCGACATTTGCGGCGCGCAGTTCACCATTCACCCGCAGGAAGAGCTTCAGCGGGTCTCGCGTGTCCGGGAAAAAGTGCTGGAAATCCGGCATTTTCTCGGAGAGAAAAGCCTGGCTGATGTTGATCCGGTCGGCCTTGGCCGGTCTGAGCCTGGTATGGAAGTAAATGCCACTGGTGCGTTCGTTACCGGCCAGGTCCACTGCAACCAGCCGTGGCAGAAATTCATTCGGTTTCACATCGTAAGGAAAGGCGAACAGGCAGGCATAGACGCCGTCTTGCTGGGGAAATGCAGGAAAGAAGCGGTTTCCTACCTGTATCCCGGCTCGACGCACTTTTTCGGAGACGCGGAATAGTATCAGCCCAGAGCCCCCCTGGTTAAGGTTATGGGCGGTGGTCAGGACGGAAATGGTTGGAGGACGGTTATCATAAACTACCGTAAGATTCTTTTTGGCATGGTTTGCCAGCAATGCATTGTCGGCAGCAATGATGTCGATGGTCATGGTACCGTCTTTCAATCCGAGTTTGTCCAGGGGGAGGGAAACCGTCCGATGGGTTGTGCCGCTCGGAAAAGAGACGTCCACCAAGGTTGTCTTCTTCCCCTCCTG